>JADFOU010000305.1 GCA_022562655.1 candidate division TA06 bacterium | reverse complement strand
AAGGGAGAATCGGGCGGGGGGTTGGGAGAGTATGAAGGGCTCGGCAGGCGGACTATTTTAAAATGCTAAATGCTAAATTCGAATTGAATTCTTTGAAAGAGAGGAGAATCCTTTTAGGGGTTACAGGGTCCATTGCCGCCTATAAAGCCCTGGAGTTGACCCGATTGCTGGTGAAGGGAGGGGCGGAGGTTCGTGTAGTGATGACGGAGGGGGCAAGAAAGTTCATCGCACCCCTTTCCTTTGAGACCCTATCGCAAAATAAGGTTACAACAACCCTCTTCTCCCAGGAGGGTGGCCGAATCGTGCATCTTGAACTGTCGGATTGGGGGGAGGTCCTCATTGTCGCCCCTGCGACAGCCAATCTCATCGGCAAATTTGCCCAAGGTGTGGCAGATGACGGATTAACTACCCTTCTCCTTTCGGCCCAGATTCCAATCCTGATAGCCCCTGCTATGCACCCTTCCCTATGGGAAAACCCCATCACTCAGGAGAATGAAAATAAGTTGAGGGGACTTGGGGTTCACTTCATTGGACCCATTAGAGGGAAACTTTCAGGGCAAGATGTGGGTATGGGGAGAATGGTGGAGCCTGAGGAGATTTTAGTGAAGGTCAACCAGATTCTGACTCGAGGGAAGGATTTGATGGAAAGGAGGGTCCTCATCACGGCGGGTGCCACAGAGGAGGTGTTGGATCCTATCCGAGTTCTCACCAATCCTTCTTCAGGGAGGATGGGGATTGCTCTCGCAGAGGCGGCTAAGGGAAGAGGGGCAGAGATCATCCTCATTCACGGGCGAACTTCCTGTCCCCTTCCCCCATTGGATGAGGAGATCGCCGTAAAGACCGGAGAGGAGATGCGGAAAGCCGTTCTGAGGAAATTGTCAGAAGTTCACCTCCTCTTGATGGTTGCCGCCGTAGCCGATTATCGTCCCCTTCATCCCTCTTCTACAAAGATCAAAGAGAGGAAGAGGGTCACTGTAGAACTGGAACGGGTTCCGGACATTCTCTCTGATGTCAATAAAATAGTAAAAAATAGAAAGCCTGTGATGGTTGGGTTCTCCGTGGAATCGGAGAATGGGGTAGAAAGGGCGAAGAGGAAACTTGAGGAGAAAGGACTTGACCTGATCATCGCCAATGGCCCTGCATCTTTTGGGTCTGAAGAGATAGATGCGACTCTGATCGGGAGGGATGGAGAATTGAAGGACCTTCCTCGAATGACCAAAAGGGATGTGGCAGAGGAGATCCTGGACCGGGCAGTTGAGATCATGAAAAGCAGACCATAGACCATAGACTTTAGACTAATCCTGTGCATTAATCAAATGGGAGATCTTCAGGAATTTTTAAAACTTGCGAAACGGTATCTCCAACAGGAGATGGTTCTCGGTACCCGAGAAGTCTATCTCCCCTCTCAACAAGGCAGGGAAAAGGAAAGAGGTACCAGGAAAGAATTCGCCGCCCAAGATCCGGCAGAGATGGATCGGGAAGAGAGACCGGGCTCTACAGGTGGGCGAATGAGTAAGGCTGAAGCCCTCCAAGAGTTGGCGAAAGAAGTGGAGAAATGCACCAGATGCCCTCTTCACAAGACACGGACTCAGGCGGTCTTAGAGGATGGGAGCCCTGAGGCGGAGGTTGTCTTTGTAGGAGAGGCTCCCGGAAGGGAGGAAGACCTTCAGGGAATACCCTTTGTAGGTCGGGCCGGAAAACTTCTCACCAAGATTATTGAATCGATCGGTTTTAAACGGGAAGAGGTCTATATTACCAATATCCTGAAAAGCCGTCCCCCCAATAACCGGAACCCCCTTGCTTCAGAGATTGAAGCCTGTGAACCGTATCTCAAGAGGCAGTTGGAAGTGATCCAGCCGAAAGTGATTTGCGCTTTGGGAACGTTTGCCGCCCAGACTCTATTGAAGACGACGACCCCTATCTCCCGTTTGAGGGGTAGTGTGCATTATTATGAGGGGATTCCCTTGATTCCCACTTATCATCCAGCCGCCCTTCTCCGAAACCCGGGGTGGAAGCGGGAAACTTGGGAGGATATGAAATTGTTAAAGAAGGTTTATGAGGAGGCAAGATAACAGTGGCAGTGGCAGGAAGCAGTAGCAGTTGACTGCAACCGCCACTGCAAACTGCTACTAGGTTTAATAAAATGGCAGAGAAAGAGAGTGACCGGAGAGAACCCCACTCCATAGAGGCGGAAGCAGCAGTGTTGGGTGCGATGCTTCTGGATGGGGAAGCTGTCAGTCGGGTCGTGGAGCTCTTAGGGGAGGAGAGAACAGCTTTCTACCATCCTTCCCATCGAACAATCTACGGGACTATGTTGGCTCTCTATGAGCGGAATAAACCGGTGGATCTCGTGACCCTCTCAGAAGAACTCCGGAGGAGAAAGGAACTGGATTCCATCGGGGGGTCCCCCTATCTCGCGACTCTGATGGAACAGGTGACGACGGCGGCAAATGTGGAGTATTATGCCCGAATTGTATTGGAGAAGGGGCTTGCCCGGAAGGTGATCCAAGCCGGCACGACCATTGTCCAAGAGGGGTATAATGAAAGGGTAGAGGCGGATCAGTTGCTGGATCGGGCGGAATCTCTCATTTTCTCCATTAAGGAGAAGAGGCTTCGGGAAGGCTTTGTCCCGATGAAGGCGCTCATCCATGGAACCTTTGGAGAGGTAGAGGAACTCTATCACCAGAAGAATCGAATATCAGGGGTTCCCTCGGGATTTAAAGATTTAGATGAGATGACCTCAGGTTTTCAGCCCTCGGATCTGGTGGTGATCGCCTGCAAGGCGCGTCACGTCGGCGATGCCGCCGCCAGCGCCGCCACCCTGCTCGGTCCCGAGACCACCGTGCTCACCATCCAGAACGGCCTCGGCAGCGGCGAGGCGGCGAGCGCCGTGCTCGGGCCCGACCGCGTGGCGATCGGCGTCGCCGGCGGTTTCGGCGCCTCC
>JADFOU010000304.1 GCA_022562655.1 candidate division TA06 bacterium | reverse complement strand
TAATTAAGCGGTTTATCTGCTGCTTAAAATAGGGCGAGTCCAGAAAGCATCTCATGTAAAGTCTATTAATAGTTTTTGTATCGTGGGGATGAAATCTAATAGTACTTGTATTCATACATATGGGTAAATGGCACTCTTCTACCCAAGCAGTTTTTCCCCAAGTTACACCTGAGCTTGCCATGACGAGATCACCAGGTTCAAGTAGAAAATGTTTATATTTATTTTGTGTTTCTTCATGAGAAAGGTATCTTTCGGTATTACTCAAATTCAGCTGCCCATCTACAATGTTTCTGACATTTAGCAACTTAACCCCTTCTTTGTTGAACTGCCACTTTCTTACACCTGGTCCTTCTTGGAAAAACAAGATTTCCGGCAATAACCGTTCTTCCCATCCCTTCGGATTCGTAGCAGGGTCACCGAACATTTCTAAGAAGACGGACTGAAGAAATTGGTCGGTGAGGAGGAGGGCTTCCTGGCGCTTGCGGCGGACCTGGTCGGCTTTTTCCAGGATGAACCCAAGAGCTTAAAGATATTGGATGAAACGGGACGGACTGTCCACGTCTTTGATCTACCTCGGAATCAAGGGAATCGGTTTGGGAAAAAGGTTGAAGTTACGTGGCAGGGAAGAGACGAGAGGGGTAAGTCACTTCCATCGGGGATCTACTTTGTAATCCTTACAGATCAATACAATCAGATTGCCACCGAAACCCTCTAACTTGTTCGGGTTCGATAGGCGAGAATAAAGAGGGGAACTTAGTATCGAAAGATTCTTTTCTGATTGTAGGAGCAATTCATGAATTGCCCCTGCACAGGAATTCTAAGAGAGCTAAATAAGAAGATTCATTAAATTTTTCCTCTTGACAAGGCTGGAGGGAAACTGTATACTGTATGACTGAACAGAGATAGTCATACAGTTTTCATTTTGGAGGAGATATGTTCGAGATCAATCCATCTGCACAGAAACCGACCTATGTCCAGATTGCGGAGCAAGTGAAGTTGATGATGGCTACTGGAAAACTTAAGAAAAATGCGAAACTTCCCTCAATACGAAAGGTTGCTGAAGATCTCGGAATAGATCAAAATACCGTCGCAAAAGCCTATAAAGAGTTGGAGAGAGAAGGATTAGTGAGAACGAAGCGTGGGGGAGGAGTTTATATTGGAGAGCAGGGTAGCCTCTTTGAGAAGGAGGAGAAGATGACCCAGCAAGAGCTCGAGCAGTATCTCTGGAGGGCAGCGGACATCCTGAGGGGTCCCATTGAAGTATCGGAGTATAAGAACTACATCCTTACACTTCTCTTCTACAAAAGGCTCTCCGATGTCTATTTAGAAGAGTATCACGAGAACTTGAAAAAGTATAAGGATAAGACTATTGCAAAGAAGAAGTTTCACCGTTTTTTGATTCCTGAAGGCTGTCTATGGGAGGATCTGAGAGAGGTCGGCACCAATATTGGGCAGAGACTAAATGATGCCCTGGAGAAGATTACAAAGACGAATCCGGAGTTAGAAGGGGTTCTCAATCGGACCGATTTTGCGAGAAAAGAGTTCCTTACAGAACAAAGGATTGTGAAACTGATGGAACACTTCAGCCCCCTCCAGTTGGGGAATCAGGATGTGGAGCCGGATGTTCTGGGAGGGGCATATGAGTATCTAATCAAACAGTTCGCGGATACGGCTGGGAAGAAAGGCGGAGAGTTTTATACCCCGAAGGAAGTGGTCCAGACGATGGTGAGAATCTTGGATCCTAAAGAAGGAGATCGAATTGATGACCCTGCTAGTGGTTCCGGAGGCATGTTGGTCCAAGTGCACTACCATATCAAAAACAAACGAGGAGATCCGAGGAGACTTTTTCTTTACGGTCAGGAGATCAATGTCCTCACCTGGGCAATCTCCAAGATGAATGTCTTTCTCCATGATATGGAGGCTGAGATCCTCCAGGGGGACACCTTCTCCAATCCGAGATTTTTGGAGAAAGATGGGAGTTTGAGCAAGTTCGACATTGTCCTGGCAAACCCCATGTGGAATCAGGATGGATATAAGGAAGCGATGGAGAAGGATCAGTATCGCCGGTTCATCTATGGTGTTGCCTCTAACTCCTCAGCCGACTGGGGGTGGATTCAGCACATGCTGGCAAGTCTGAAGCCTGATGGGAGAATGGGGATTGTCCTGGACAATGGAGTTCTTTTCAGGAGTGGAATGGAGGGGAAGATTCGTGAGAAGGTATTAAAAGAAGACCTCGTAGAGTGTGTCATCGCATTGCCGGAAAAACTATTCTACAACACGGGGGCGCCGGGCTGTATCACTATTCTCAACAAGGCGAAGAAAGGGATGAGGAAAGGAAAGGTCCTCTTCATCTATGGAGGGAATGGGTTTGAGAAATTAAAGAATATGAACCGACTGCGGGAGGAAGATATTGCAAAGATTGCCCAAACCTTTCGTGAGTTCAAGGACGTGGATAAATACGCCAGTGTGGTACCCCTCGAAAAGATTAAAGAGAACGATTTCAATCTAAGTGTCACGAGGTATGTGGATATCTTTGAGGAAGAGAAACCTGTGGATATTCCGAAAGTCTTGAAGGATCTTGAGAGTTTGGAGTCGGAGCGAACGGGAATTGAGGGACGGTTACAGGGATATCTTAAGGAATTGGGTTATTAAACAGAGGTTGAAGTATGAATGAGAAAGAGCTCAAAAAGTTAATAATTTCTGAAGAAACTGAGAAGATAGAGTTCAAAGAGGGAGAGAATGAGCCCTTTTATAGGACCATCTCTGCTTTTGCAAACACAAAGGGTGGGATCATACTTCTTGGAGTTGATGATAGAGGTCAAATTAAAGGAGTGAAATCTTCAAGTAGATTTTTGAGTGATTTAACAAATAGAGTCGTGAACAAACTTCCTCAGTTCAATAAGCAAGTGCAACGCTTGGGATAATATGATATCCTAGGCGTTATGAAAAACATATAT
>JADFOU010000303.1 GCA_022562655.1 candidate division TA06 bacterium | reverse complement strand
AGCCGTCTCAATAAAGGTCTCAATGACAGAAAGAAGAACTTGCCTTCTCCTAGTCTCGTAATCGGTTAAGTTCATCCCCTCTCCATTTTTAGCACTCTGTCCATAAGAGTGATAAACCTAAGTCTATCCTGAAAGAAAAGCTTTGTCAAGTGGAAAACGTAAAAGAGACCCCCCTGAGCATCTCTTTCACTTTGGTGGGAAGTTCTGCTTCAAGGTAGACACCATCGGGTCGGTCCTCCCTTTTTGTCACAACACCTTGTGAGTAAATAAGATCCATGTATCTTAACTTGTCGTGAGGGAGGAAAACCCCGATTTTTGTCATAAGGTCCTGGAGGGTAGCGACGATCCGATCGAGGAGGCGACTAATCCCCTCGCCTGTGTTGGCGGAAAGGAAAATTGCTCCCGGAAAATCCTTCTTGAGGCGCCTTAAAAGAGGTTCTTCAAGGTCACTTTTACCGGCTATCTGGTCGATTTTGTTGATACAGGTGATGATCGGTTTGTTGTGAATCTTAAGTTCTCTTAGGACCTCATATACGGCATCACTCTGTTCCCTGATCCTCGCATGAGTGAGGTCCAAAACATGGAGGAGGCAATCCGCCTCGACAACTTCCTCAAGGGTTGCCTGAAAACTTTCGATGAGATGATGCGGGAGGTTATGGAGAAATCCGACCGTGTCTAAGAAAATGACCCGCTGGTGATTAGGAAGGATGCATTTCCGGGCGACAGGATCGAGGGTACTGAAAAGTCTCCCTTCTGCGATCTCATGAGAATCGGTGAGTCGATTGAAAAGAGAGCTTTTCCCGACATTGGTGTAGCCGACGATGGCTACCGTCGAGAGGGGGAGTTTGAGCCGCTTTTTTCGGGCTGTGGCGCGACGGTCCCGGAGGGATTCGAGTTCCGTCTCCAGTTTTGCGATCCGGCTTCGAATTCTTCGTCGGTCGACCTCAAGTTTCTGCTCTCCGGGCCCTCTGGTTCCGATGCCGCCACCCAAGCGGGAAAGGAGGATCCCTTTTCCGGAAAGCCGCGGGAGAAGATAGAGGAGCTGGGCCAGTTCGACCTGACATTTGCCTTCGGTTGATTTCGCTCTCTGAGCGAAAATATCAAGGATAAGTTGGGTCCGGTCGATCACTTTCATCGCCCAGAGCTCTTCAAGATTCCGCTGCTGGGTGGAGGTTAGGTCATTCCCAAAGATAATGACATCCGCTTTTTTCTCTTGGGAGCGCTGGCCGATCTCTTCTGCCTTCCCCTTCCCGAGGAAAAGATTCGGTGTCGGATTATCGCGGGAAAGGGTCGTTTCATCCAAGACCTTGGCACGTGAAGAAAGGACGAGCGATCGGAGCTCGTTCGCCTTATCCTCAATCTCCCACCCCTTTTCTTTCCCAACGCCACAGGTTACCAGAAGCGCTTTTTCCATGATGCTCTCCATTCTACCCTATTTTCCCTCGAGAGGATAGCCTCTGTTCTCTGCCAAGGTCATTTTTTCCTTGCGCCGCCCCCGAATGAACGATAAAATCAAGAAAGGAGGGTGAAAGATGTACGAAAGTTTCTGGGGCCTAAAAGAAAAACCGTTCCAAAACACACCCGATCCCCGTTTCCTCTATAACTCCCAGCAGCATGAGGAGGCCCTCTCAAGGCTCACCTTTGCCATTCAGGAACGGATGGGGGCAACACTCCTCACAGGGGTCTTTGGGTGCGGCAAGACAATTATTGCCTATACCCTCTTAAAAAGTTTGATGGGTGAAAAATATAAGTCCGCCTATATCGCCAATCCCCGTCTGGATGAAGTCGATCTCCTTCGGATGATCGTGTATCAGTTGGGAAGCACCCATCCTCCCCCGAAAAAAATGGATGTGTTGGCCGTCCTCCAAGAGATCCTCACAACCAATCTCCAGAATGGAAAAGAGACGATTGTCATCATTGACGAAGCGCATGCCATTGAATCGGAAGGTGTCTTTGAAGAGATCCGCCTTCTCTTAAACTTCCAACTGGAAGACAAGTTCCTCCTCACGCTCCTTCTATTGGGCCAGCCGGAGCTCAAAGTAAAGATCGATAAAAATGCCCAGCTTGAACAGCGGGTGGAGATCAAATGCCAGCTTGAGGCGTTTCAGCCCGAAGATACGGCAAAGTACATCCAGCATCGCCTGAAGGTCGCGGGGGCGACCCGTTCTCTGTTTAACGATGATGCGGTCCGTTTGATCCATCAAAACTCAGGAGGAATCCCGCGCCGCATCAATCGGCTCTGTAATGTGTGTCTATTGGCCGGGTATGGTCAAAAGGCGGAATTGATCGATCAAACCATCGCTCAAAAGGAAATTTCCGAACTGTAAAGGACTAAAGCATGTATGAGGCCTACTGGGGCTTAAGAGAAAAGCCGTTCCAAAATACACCCGATCCCCGCTTTCTTTACAATTCCCGGCAACATGAGGAAGCACTTTCAAGGCTCATCTACGCGGTCCGGGAGCGGGTCGGGGCCGCCCTTCTCACAGGGGTGTTTGGATGCGGGAAGACCCTTTTGGGAAGGGCACTCATGAGGGAGCTCAATCAGGAAAAATATAAGGTCGCGTTTTTAACCAACCCCCAGATGAGTTATGTGGAACTTTTGATGCTCATGACCTACGAGCTGGGCAAAAGAGACCTTCCGACCAAAAAGACTGAAGTTCTGACAAATGTGGTTTACCTTGCTCTCAAGGACATCCTCCATAAGAATTACAAGGAAGGAAAGGAAACCGTGATTGTGGTGGACGAAGCGCACCTCATTGACTCCCCGGAGGTCTTTGAGGGGTTAAGGCTTCTCTTAAACTTCCAACTCGAAGACCGGTTTCTCTTAACGCTTCTTTTGATGGGTCAGCCGGAACTCACGGATAAGATCAATGAATTCAGACAACTCGAACAGCGGATTAGCATCAAGTGTCACCTGGATAATTTAAGCGAAGAGGATACCAAAAAATATGTTGTCCACCGCTACCAGGTG
>JADFOU010000018.1 GCA_022562655.1 candidate division TA06 bacterium | reverse complement strand
GAGGACCTGGATGGACGAACCTCTGGTGTACCAGTTGTCCCGCCAGGGGCATCGCTGGGTAGCCATGTTCGGATGGGATAACCGCTGAAAGCATCTAAGTGGGAAGCCCACCCCAAGATAAGGTCTCCCTCCCGTCGAAAGGCGGGACTGAAGGCCACTTGGAGATTACAAGATATATAGGCCGCAGGTGTAAGCCCCGTAAGGGGTTGAGCCGAGCGGTACTAATCGGCCGTGAGGCTTAATTAGTAAGATCCCTTGAACCGCCAATCCCTTTTTTGTATTTTTAAAAAAACACATGAGAGTTGCCTTCACCCGTTTCTATGGCTCCTACTTTAGACGACCAAGGCTACACGATCGTGAAACATTTTCATAAGAAAAAGAAGCAGTGGTGGTTGATTGGTTATATCTTCAATACTTCAAAAGTGGAGCTGAAGGTGACAGCCGGTGATGGGATTGTCAATCTGAGATCGAAGACAAAATGGGATCTTGTTGACTTTATCGTTACAGGTCTTACTGGAGGTCTCGTAAATAGCGTGACTATTGAAGTGGAGGGGATGTGGTAGAATTTAAGGAGTGATATTTTAAAAAATTTTCCCGGTGGCGATAGCGGAGGGGCAACACCTGATCCCATTCCGAACTCAGAAGTTAAGCCCTCCAGCGCCGATGGTACTGCTGGGGTAACCTTGTGGGAGAGTAGGACGCTGCCGGGTTTTTTATTCCGAAATTGAAAGGAGGTAAATAAATGAATCCCTTTAAGGTAATTCTTTACACCGCCCTCATTCTTGGGTTTTCTGTCAGTCAATCCACAGGCCAGAAAAGTATCCTCTCCTCGAAAGCCGGCACTGCTGCAATCCAGGTCAAAAAGACAGAAGCCCAGACAGTGGTTGCAGCAATCCATTACGGCCCCTATGATCAGATAGGTCAAACCATGGGAAAGCTCTTCGCCTGGTTAGGTAAAAATGGCATCCAGCCCGCCGGTTCCCCTTCCACTGTTTATTTTATGGACCCTGAAGTCTTCTCCACGGAGGAACTCCTCTCAGAGGTGCGAATCCCCATTCCTGCTGACAAAAAAGAGGTGATTCGAAAGAAACTTACCGAAGTTGGAATGCGGGTCTTCACCACAACCCCTGTGGAGGTAGCTTACACGATGCATAAGGGACCTTATGAGGAAATAGGTTCGATCTATGCATCACTCTTTCAGTGGGTTCGAGAAAGTGATTACGAGTTTGCAGGTGCGCCGATGGAGGTCTATTTAAGCGACCCCCAGAATACAAAACCCCAAGAACTCCTAACCGAAGTCCAACTGCCTGTAATGAAGTTCAAAACACCGGCTGGAACCCCAGGGAAGTAAAGCAAAATCGAATCGTGAGGGGATTGGGTCCTAATAGTGAACGGACCCAATCCCTTTCTCTTTTCATCCCTCCGAAAGAATTATAAAGGATCAATTAACAAACCGTGATATTGACTCCTCCGCGTTATGTTAAATTATGAATCTCCAACGCCATTGGCAAAAAAATTCTCGATAATCCCTACTATTTTTTCACTTGACAAACTTCCCTTTTATAATATATTGTAATATGTAGAATTCTGTAACTGTCATAATAGAGTGACTTTGGAGGGAAGAAGTGGGAATCAAGTTAGGAGATATGCTCATCAAGGCGGGAGTGATCACTGATGTTCAGCTCGAGGCTGCCTTGAAAGAACAACGGCAGAATGGAGGCCGCCTTGGGAGCAATCTGAACAAACTGGGCTTTATCTCCGAGGAGGATCTCACCAAGTTTCTCGGCCGTCAGTTTGGGGTTCCAGCAGTGAATCTTAATGATTATGAGATTGAGAAATCGGTTCTCGATATTATCCCCGCTGATGTGGCTCTGAAACACGAAGTGATCCCCATTTCCCGCTCCGGAAAGTCCCTCACCATCGCCATTGCAAACCCGGCGAATGTCCTTGCCATTGAGGATCTCAAGTTCTCCACGGGATATGAGATCCGAATAGTCGTGTCCGCTGAGAGCTCCATCCAGAATACGATTGAAAAATATTATGAGGCAACGGGGATGTTGAAGCAGGTATTGAAGGAGGTCGCGGAGCCTGAGGATGAAGAAGAAGATGATGATGATGTGGAGGTAGTGAAAGCAGAGGAAGGGGAGAAAGAAGAGGCAATGGATCTTGCCGCCGCTGATTCAGCACCCGTGGTAAAATTGGTCAATGCCATCCTTCTGGAATCCGTCACCAAGCAGGCAAGTGATATTCATATCGAACCCTATGAGAAGGATCTCCGTGTTCGTTATCGTATTGATGGGGTTCTTCACGACATGATGAACCCTCCATGGAAGATGCGTAAGGCGATTGTCTCCCGCTTGAAAATCATGGCAAAGATGAAGATCGCAGAGAAGCGTCTTCCTCAGGACGGCAGGGTCAAGGTGGCCATTAAAGGGAGGCCTATAGATCTCAGAGTCTCAACTGTACCCACCCTTTATGGGGAGAAGATGGCTTTGCGGATCCTCGACCGCTCCACCGTCTCTTTCGATATGGAAGATCTGGGATTTGAAAAGAATGCAATTATTGAGTTTAATCGGGCACTTGACAAACCCTTCGGGATCATTCTCGTCACGGGTCCTACAGGATCCGGAAAGACAACGACTCTCTATGCTGCTCTCAGCAAACTGAATACCCCGGATGTGAATATCACGACAGCAGAGGATCCGGTAGAGTATAGCCTTTTAGGGGTAAACCAGGTCCAGATGAATGAGGAGGTGGGGCTCACCTTTGCCAGTGCGCTCCGATCCTATCTTCGGCAGGATCCGGACATTATCATGGTGGGGGAAATTCGAGATCAGGAGACGGCCGAGATTTCCATCCGGGCGTCTCTCACGGGGCACCTGGTCCTCTCTACAGTTCACACAAACTCAGCTGCCGCGACCATCACTCGTCTGGTCAATATGGGGGTGGAACCCTTCCTCATCGCCTCCACCTTAAATTTAGTGGAATCCCAGATGCTTCTCCGAAAGATCTGCACCTCGTGCAAAGAACCCTTCTCTCTACCCCCTGGAGTCCTTTCAGAGGAAGAGACAGCAAAACTGGGGGAAACTCCCCTTTACAAGGGAATGGGGTGCACAGAGTGCAAAAACACGGGTTATCGAGGCAGGATAGGAATCTATGAAGTTCTTTCCATCTCTCCTACAATTCGAGAACTTATCTTGGACCGAGCCACCACCGATGATCTTGTCCTACAGGCAAAACAGGAAGGAATGGTTGACCTTCGGGAGTCAGGTTTGATCAAATTACGAAAGGGAGTGACGGATTTGGACGAGGTCATCCGAGCAACCAGTTCGGAAAATTGATCGGGAGGATACATTGGCACTGAGATTGGGGGAGATGCTGTTGCGGGAAGGGATCATTACCCAAGAGGCACTGACCCTTGCCCTGGCGGAGCAGAAGTCGAAAGGGGGGCGGTTGGGTTCAAACCTGGTCAAACTGGGTTACCTCTCTGACGATACTCTTGTTCAGTTCCTTGCCAAACAGTTCCGGGTACCTGCTGTGGATCTCTCCCAGAATTCCATCGATCCCTCTTCCCTTTCTACAATCACACCGGAGACGGCTCGGCAGTATGGGGTGATCCCTATCAAACGGGTGGGTCGGACCCTCACCCTCGCAATGTCGGACCCCACAAATGTCTATGCGCTTGAAGATATCCGGTTCCATACAGGCCTTGACGTAGAACCCGTGGTGACAACGGAGTCCAGTATCCAGAGTGCCCTCAACCGATATTATCCGGCGGAGACAAGCCTCAAGCCTGTGATCGATGAGATGGATACGGGGGAAATCGAAGTGATGGAGATGGAGACGGAGATTGAAGACGAGGACATCAGTCAGCTCGCCACCTCCGGCAAGTCGGCGCCGGTGACCAAACTGGTCAATTACCTCATCACCGATGCCGTTCGTCTCGGAGCAAGTGATATCCATATCGAGCCCTATGATAAGACGATTCGAGTGAGATTTCGCGTAGACGGTGTCCTCCAAGAGATGATGTCTCCTCCTCTCCGTCTGAAAAATGCCATTGTCTCGAGGGTGAAGATCATGGCGGAACTGGACATTGCAGAACGGAGGATTCCCCAGGATGGGAGGATAAAGTTGAAGGTTCGGGGAAAAATGATAGACCTCCGGGTCTCTATTGTTCCCACCACATTCGGTGAGAAGGTGGTTATGAGGATCCTGGATCAATCCGGCTTAATGGTCAACATGAATGAACTTGGTTTTGAAGAGGCCCCCTTGCGTCGCTTTCACGCAGCTCTGGAAAATACCCACGGAATCCTCTTGGTGACAGGACCCACGGGAAGTGGAAAGTCCACTACCCTCTATTCTGCCCTCTCCCGTCTCAATACCCCGAATGTCCACATCCTCACTGTAGAGGATCCCATCGAGTACAACGTGAAAGGGATCAATCAAGTTCAGGTGAATGAAGAAATTGGTCTCACCTTTGCCAGGGCCTTGAGAGCCTTCCTCCGTCAGTCTCCCAATATCGTCATGGTGGGAGAAATTCGAGATGCGGAGACTGCAGAGATTGCCATCCGAGCCGCCCTGACCGGGCATCTGGTTCTTTCCACCATCCACACCAACGACGCCCCAAGCACCATCAACCGTCTGATTGATATGGGGACGGAACCATTCCTCGTGGCCGCGGCAGTCTCCCTCATCCAGGCCCAAAGACTAGTGCGGAAGATCTGTTCCAAGTGTAAAGAACCCCAAGAGTTGGATCCCCGACTTCTGAGTGAGGCAGGCATTGATACCAAACTGGTGGAAGGGATCACTCCTATGCATGGAAGGGGATGTTCAGAATGCAATAATACAGGTTATAAAGGGCGAATCGCAATCACCGAGGTGATGCCCGTCACCCCTGAAATCCGGTTACGCATTCTGGAACGGTCATCCACTTCTGCCATCATGCAGTTGGCGAAGGAACAGGGGATGACAACCCTCAGGGAGGACGTATTGATTAAACTCAAAAAGGGTGTGACAACCATTCAGGAATTGATCCGAACAACGGCAATGGACTAAATAGGGTGATCGGATAAATTTAACCCTTTAACCAATTACCAACCATAAATTCAGGAGGTCCTATGACGATTCGTCAGTTATTAGAAGAGATGGTTCAGAAAGGGGCTTCGGACCTCCATCTGACGGTGGGAGCTCCTCCTGTCTTTCGCGTGGATGGGGAGTTGGTCCCTTCCAATCATGATGTTCTCACTCCAGAAAAGTCAGAGGAGTTGGTCTACTCTCTTCTGAACGACCAGCAGAAGAAACGGTTTGAAATGGAACATGAACTCGATCTCTCCTTTGGGATTCCAAACTTGTCGAGATTTCGTGCCAATGTTTATGTTCAGCGGGGATGTATAGGGATTGCCATTCGAACCATCCCCTTTGAGATTCGGGCCTTCAAGGAGCTGGGGCTTCCTTCTGTTATAGCAGAACTCTCCTCTCGGCCCAAGGGACTTATTCTGGTAACAGGACCTACGGGATGCGGAAAGTCAACGACCCTGGCTACCATGATTGATACTATCAATGTTACCCGTCGGTGCCATATCGTTACGGTAGAAGACCCCATTGAGTATGTCTTTCGCCACAAGAAATGCGTTATCAATCAGCGACAGGTAGGATCCGACACCCATTCCTTTGCCAATGCCCTGAAATATGTCCTGAGACAGGATCCGGATGTTGTGATGGTTGGGGAGATGCGGGACCTGGAGACCATATCCGCTGCCCTCACCATCTCAGAGACAGGACACCTTACCTTTGCAACCCTCCACACCAATTCCGCCTATGAGTCCATTGAGAGAATCATTGATGTTTTCCCCAGCACTCAGCAGTCTCAGGTACGGGCACAATTGGCCTTTGTCACTCTGGGAGTGATCACCCAGTCTCTGATTCCAAAAATTCGAGGAGGGAGGTGCCTTTCTCTCGAAATCATGGTAGCGACACCGGCAATCAAAGCGATGATCCGGGATGACAAAATCCACCAAGTCTATAGTCTGATTCAGGCAGGGCAGAAGTACGGAATGCAAACCATGAACCAGTCCCTCTATCATCTCTACATAACCCGACAGATCTCTTTGGAACACGCCCTTGCCTATTCTCGAGACGTGGAGGAACTGGAGCGGATGATTGCAGAGAAGTCGGAGCTGGTGGCATAATGATCAAACTCCAAATCCAAATCTCAAATCTCAAATAAGGTTCAATCATCAAATTTCAAATTTGTTTGGCATTTTGTCCGAGTGCGATTGTCTGTTGGAATTTAATTAAATAAGGAGGGAAATTATGCCGACTTATATTTGGAAGGGTAGGACAGCTTCTGGAACGGTTCAAAGCGGGGAACTGACTGCCCAGAGCCAGGCAGAGGTTTTTGCCACCCTTCGGACGAGAAAGATCATCCCTACTGCCGTCAAGACAAAGCCCAAGGAGATCAATCTCCCTTTCATAGGACAGGGAAAAGTAGGGACTCGTGACTTAGCCCTCTTTACTCGGCAATTTGCCACGATGATCAATGCGGGTCTCCCTCTGATGCAGTGTCTGGATATTCAAGTCCAGCAGGTGGAGAAACCGGGGTTCAAAAAAATCCTTCGAGATGTGATGGATGAGGTGGAAGGGGGAGCTACACTGGCTGAGGCTTTAAGGAAGCACAAAAAGACCTTCTCCCCCCTCTATGTCAATATGGTTGAGGCAGGAGAGACAGGAGGAGCCCTGGACGTCATTCTTGTTCGCTTAGCCACCTATCTGGAGAAGGCGATGAAACTGATGCGAAAGATTCGGGGAGCCATGATCTATCCCATTATGATCGTCGGCGTTGCCGTCATTGCGGTGGCAGTTATTCTGATTGTAGTGATTCCTGTCTTTGCAGGTCTTTTCTCGGAATTCGGGGCGGAACTCCCCCTCCCCACGCAGATAGTCATTGGCATGTCGAACATTCTGAAGCGCTATTTTCTCCTCATCGTAGGAGGTGCTTTCGCTATCTTCTTTGGAATTCGATATTTCTACACCACCCCGGGAGGGAAGGCTACCCTTGACCGTTTGATTCTTCGGATTCCCATCCTCGGGGATCTTGTGAAGAAATCCTCCATCGCTCGATTCTCCCGGACCCTCTCGACGCTTCTCTCCAGTGGTGTCCCGATTCTGGATGCCTTAGAGACTACAGCCAAGACGGCAGGAAACCATGTCATTGAGGTCGCCATCCTGGCCGCTCGAAAGTCCATCAGTGAAGGGGAGACAATTTCAGCTCCCCTTGCGAAAGAGAAAGTCTTCCCTCCCATGGTGGTTCAGATGATCTCCATTGGTGAGGCAACTGGGGGACTTGATGATATGCTTGCCAAGATCGCCGATTTCTATGATGATGAGGTGGATACGGCTGTGGAGAACCTTACGGCTGCTCTGGAACCCATCATCATGCTCTTTCTGGGCACGGTCATAGGCGGAATCGTCATCTCTATGTATCTACCGATCTTTAAGATCGCCACCTTGATCCATTAGCCCGTTGTGAGGCAACCCCCAAAATCCCAGGCACGAAACCCTCAACAAATTCCATCCGCCTGAGGCGGATGGATGTTCAAATAATTCGTTTAGGATTTGAAATTTGGAAATTGCATAAATTAGAAGGGGTTTATGATTAGAGATGAGGAGATTCGAAAGGGTGAATTCTCTCGCCCCATGGTTGGGATCGTTTCTCGTCCCATCATTGTCACCATCATCCTTGGGACGGCGCTCCTCTTTCTCCATGAGGCACAGTTCTCATTTCTCCCCCTCTATCTTCTCATCGTAACAAGTTATCTGACAAGTCTCCTCATCTTCCTGGGCTTCCGAGTCGGTCTTCCTGCAGTTCCTCTCATCACTCTCCAGCATCTCTTCGATATCTTTCTTGCCAGTGCCATTATCCATTTCTCAGGGGGGATCCTCTCCCCTTTTTCACTCCTTTATTTCCTATTGATTATCAGCGCCAGCATGCAACTCCATTTTCGAGGAGGTTTCACCTTCGCCACTCTCTCCGCTCTCACTTATTCTGCCCTTCTTTTTTCCTATTATAAAAAAATTCTTCCCCAGAATCCCTTCACTCCTAATTTCTCTGCCGAGGAGGTCTTTCTCCGAGGAGATCTCCATGTCATCTGCTTCTTCCTTGTAGCCATGATGAGCGGATCCCTTGCACGGGGGTTCAAAAAAAGGGGAGAAGAACTGGAAGAGATGAGACTCACCACAGAGGATATCTTAGAGAATATGGGAGCAGGGGTGATCACCGTTGATGGACGGGGGAGGGTCGTCTATTTCAATCGGGCTGCAAGTGAGATCCTCTCTTGTTCTGCTAAAGAGATCCAAGGACACCCTTTTCAGGAGGCTTTCCATTCTTCTATTCGACCCTTAACGGATCTAATTGTCGAGGGATTTTCAGAAGAGGATATTCGAAAGGGGGAATTCGGAATTCCGGACTCCACTCTCCGCAATCAAAACAGGGAGATCGAGGTAGAGGTCAGGGGGAAGAAGAAGCCCTTAGGGGTTACCACGACCCTACTTCTAAATCGAAAGGGAAAGAAGACAGGCTTCCTTCTTCTTTTCACCGATCTAACAGAGATGAAGGAGACTGAAAGGCGCCTCCGACACTCGGAGAGGATGGCGGCTATTGGTGAACTCTCCGCCGGAATCGCCCACGAGATTCGAAATCCCCTCGCCTCCATCCAGGGTTCTGCTGAGATCCTCCATGCTGAACTCAACGGAGAGGGGGAATCTCAAAAGCTCATGCACCTCATTCTCCGGGAGACGGATCGCCTCAACAACATCATCGAGGACTTCCTTCAATTCGCCAGGGCGAGACCCCTTCATCTCGAATTGACTCCCTTTCATGATCTCATGAATGAAGTGCTGGAAATGGTAAAAAATCATCCAGAATATTCTCACGGGATCGAGATCCAGAATAGAATTTCCAATGATGGTCTTTCCACAAGCATGGACAAAGATCAGATGAAGCAAGTCTTCCTGAATATCTGCCTCAACGGAGTCAAAGCGATGGAGGGCAAGGGGAAACTATCCATATATACCTGTCAAAAGGGAGAGCGTGTGGGGGTCGTTTTTGAAGATACAGGAAAAGGAATCCTCCCTCGAGATCGGGACAAGATATTTCAGCCCTTCTACACCACATCCGAGAAGGGTCATGGTTTAGGTCTAGCGATTGCTCATCGTATCGTGGAAGGTCATGGTGGAGAGATCCAAGTGGATAGCGAGACGGGAAGGGGAAGTCGATTTATCGTTTGGATACCGATGAGAATTGGTTAAAAAGTTAAATAGGTATTGGTTAAATTTAACCATTTAACCATCCTCTTGAAAGATGGCCGGTGAACGGATACTGATTGTTGATAATGAGCCTTCTGTCTGCGAGTGGCTCTCCATCGCATTGAAAAAAGAGGGGTATGAGGTCTCTTCAACCTCCTCTTCTGAACAGGCACTCCATCTCTTTAAGGAGAATCAGTTTGACTGTGTGATCACCGATATCCTTATGCCAAAGCGGTCGGGTCTTCTCCTTTTGAGGGATTTGAAGACCCTGAATCCAGAAGTGAATGTTGTAATGATCACTGCCTTCGGTTCCCTGGAATCCGCCATTGAGGCCCTTCGGGGAGGAGCCCAAGATTATCTCCTAAAACCCTTCAAGTTCGGCGAGCTCAAACATCGCCTGGGGAAGATCTTTGAGAGGGACCTTCTCAAGCGGGAAAATATCTACCTGAAAAGGGCACTCCACCGGAAGGGGGAGTCGAAGAAGATCATCGGAAATAGCAAAGCCCTCAACGACCTTATGAGTCTCGTGGATAAGATTGCCAAAACCGAAAGCACCATTCTCATTACCGGAGAGAGTGGAACAGGGAAGGAACTGGTCGCAAAAGAGATTCACCGGAGGAGTCCCAGGGCTTCTCATCCCTTTGTCACCATCAACTGTGGGGCAATGCCGGAGACCTTATTAGAATCGGAACTCTTTGGCCACAAACGGGGAGCCTATACCGGTGCTGTCAAGGATAAGGATGGTCTTTTTCAAGTGGCTCAAAAAGGGTCCTTCTTCCTTGATGAGGTAGGAGAAACCTCCCTGACCACCCAGGTCAAACTCCTCCGGGTTATCCAGGAACGGGAGATTATTCCCTTGGGAGATACCCATCCGACGAAAGTGGATGTTCGGGTGATCGCTGCGACAAACGAGAATTTAGAAGAGAAGATAAGAAGTGGAGGATTCAGAAAGGATCTCTTCTATCGACTCAATGTCATACCCGTTCAAGTTCCACCCCTTCGAGAAAGAAAGGAGGATGTCCCCCTCCTCGTGGAGTTTTTCATTAAACAGACCTGTGAACGCCTACGAGTCTCTCCGAAAAAGATCTCCCCTGATCTTCTGGAAGTTCTTATGGAGCATGACTGGCCGGGCAATATCCGGGAACTGGAGAATGCAATTGAACGGGCTTGTGTCCTGGTGGAAGGGGACGAGATCCGGAGAAAGAGCGACCTACCCGAAAACGTTTTGGGGAAGACATCTTCCTTCCCTGCCCATTCTCTCAAGAATCAAGAACAGCAATCCATCCTCTCCACCCTCCAGGAGACTCATGGCAACATCATCCAGTCTGCTGAATCTCTGGGGATCCATCCTTCAACGCTCTATCGAAAGATGAGACGGTATAAGATCAAAAGAAACAAGATTGAAAATTGAGAAATGAGATTATTTACGGTCTTTTTTG
Source organism: candidate division TA06 bacterium (assembly GCA_022562655.1). GTDB lineage: Bacteria > Hydrothermota > DG-26 > E44-bin18 > JADFOU01 > JADFOU01. The sequence goes on along the minus strand of JADFOU010000018.1, from coordinate 3,590 downwards.
TCTTCTCATCTTAAACGCGGTCTTCCAAGGGGGGGAGGGAGCTATTCTTCGAAGCCTCTCCCCTCTTTTACTGTTACTCCTCCTTTTTTTCTTCCTTTTCTTTAAGGTTCAAAACAAACCCCTTCAGATTCAAAGGAACCCCCTCTATCTTCCCCTCTTCCTCGTTGCTCTCTCCCTTATCCTCTCCACCTTCTTCTCCCCCAGTCGGGGAAACAGTCTGAGAGGGCTCTCCCTGGAACTCGCCTATCTCGCCATCGCCTTTTTAGGAATCCAACTCTTCTCGTCGAAAAAGAGCGCTGAGAGAGTAGGGATTTTTCTCATTCTTTTGGCTCTCTTTGAGGCCTTCTTTGCAATAGGTCAGTGGCTATTTCTTGGAATGGACCGAGTGACAGGAACTTTTCACTACGCCACCTTTTTTATAAACCCTCTCCTTTTAGGCACTGGTTTTCTTCTTGGATTCCTCCTCTTCGATCCCTTAAAGAGATGGCAGAAAATCTTCCTTCTCTCGGCCCTCCCCTTCTTTCTTCTCGCCTTCCTCTTGTCAGGGACTCGAGCCGTTCTTCTCTCTCTCCTTTCCATCCTCTTATTTTTGGGGTTCTTAAAAGGACGAAAGGTGTTGTCCCTTCTCCTTCTGGTCGCTCTTCTTATCCTCATTTTTGCCCTCCTTCTTCCAAACCCCCTTCAAGAGCGCCTACTCCATGGGGAAAGGAATATCTATGCCTTCCAACGGCCGAGGATCTGGCTGACATCCATTCATGTCATTCGCGACCATCCCCTCTTCGGAGTGGGATTGAGAAACTTCGAATTACTCTCTCCTCCTTATAATTTTCCTGTGGAAAATGCGGTGGGTCGATATGCCAAAAAGGTTGAAATTCCCCATAATCAATATCTTTTAGTTGCCAGCCATTCTGGTGTTCTGGGTCTCCTATCCTTTTTTCTTCTGCTCATTTTCAGTATGAATTCGGGCATTAAACTTCGCAGCCATGGAGGAGTTTATGCCGGCGCCCTTGTAGGAGTGATCGCCTTCCTTGTTCATTTTCTCGTTGACAACCCTCTCTACCTCCCTGTCAATGGGTTTACCTTTTACCTTCTTCTTGGACTTCTCGGCAGCCGATTCCAAGATTCTAAGATCCATACTCTCAATCGTGTTCGGGCACGGCTTTATCTCTTTCTCCTCTTTGTGCCACTCGCCTATCTTTTATCGAAGCCACTTGCTGCAACCCTCATTTATCGTCAGGGAGTGGAGGAGGCAAAGAAAAAGAACTATCAGAAAGCCATTCGAGCCAGTCGAGCTGCCAGTATTCTTCTCCCCTCCGAATCCCTATACCAGAATGCTCAGGGCGCTCTCTATAGCAAGTACTTCGAGGAGACCCAGAACCCACTCCATCTCCAGTTGGCGTACAAGGAGTTCAAGACCGCCATTGTGACCCACCCCATTCTCCCCTTCTACAGGGAAGATTTTGCAGATTTTCTTTATGCTCATCGTGAGGAGTTGGAAAAGATGGGGATCAATGTCGATGACGAGATCTTCCACCAGATTCACACTGCCATCTCTCTGGATCCCTATAACCCTTTCTACCGAAGAAAGTTGGCCATTCACCACGCCAATCTTGGAGAAAAAAAGAAAGCGACACAGGTTTTAGAAGAAACCTTAACCATAGAACCCCATTATCTCTTAGTTCGGTATCAACTCATCCTCTTTTACCGGGAGTTGGGTGAACAAGAGAATGTTGTAAAACACTATCGGATCCTCCTCTCCCATCTCGATCAGAACCTCCAACAGCGAGTTCAGACCCCTTATGAGAAGGACCTTGTTGCCTTTGACAAGGATCTCTTGATGGATCTTCCCTTTTTAGATTCCCGTGAATGAAGAATCCATTCCTCACTCAGTCGACCTTTAACCTTGCCATCCTCCAAATTTCTATATATTATGATAACACAAGGTGGTGGAAAGAGGGGGTAGATGCCTTTCACATAAAGACTTAAGTGGTTTTAAGACTCTAGACTACTCGGTTTGTCAGAGCTATATGAAAGAGGATGAGGATGTCTCTTATCGTTATCTCCAGAGAAATCTCCCACAAAGAGTTAGGTTTTCGAATGGACACGCATCTTTGGGAAAAGAAGCTGTGGATGATCTTTGATTGGTTTGGTGTAGAAACCCATCAATGGCCAACAAATTTGATGATTCTCCAAGAAATCATCTGTGAACAGAAACCAAGCTTTATCATTGAGACGGGTACCTATAAAGGTGGGAGTGCCATTTTTTTGCTACCTATCTGCAACTTTTAAACATTAAGGGTCGAGTGATTTCAGTTGAAAAGAATTTGGATCAGGAAGTGAAACGAAATAATGAAAAACATCTTCTTGGAAGAAAAATTATCCTCTTGGAGGGCAGTTCCACCTCAGAATATACGATAAAAAAATCGAGCAAATTGTGGGTGACGAAAAAAATACCGTGGTCTTCCTTGTCTCGAATCATGGCTACCAGCATGTTTTAAACAAATTGCGTCTTTACCAAAAATATATTCCTGTTAGAGGATATTTATGCGCTTCCGATACGATTTACAAGGATCTCCATGATCTACCGAGTGGAAATAAACTTTCGGCGTAGATAGGAGAAATGGGAGATGAATTTCATCCGCAAGTTATATCATCACCCGAAGAAAATTCTTAGGGTTCTGTACAGGGCAGCTGACTTTCGTTCCGCAAAAGAGAAACTCTTGTTCTCTAATGCTCTGTCAGACGAGGAGAAAGCTTTGCTTAGCAAGGTATCACTGCGGGTTCATCGCAATGATGAAATGTACAAACCTATCGATGCACGGCACTACCTTTCTGTTGGCTTGTCGGCAGTCCGCTGTATTGAAAACGCTCTCGACAAATCAAACGGAGACAAAGCGGTACGACATATCCTTGATTTTCCTTGTGGATACGGGAGGGTACTCAGATTCCTAAGAGTTAGGTTTCCTGACGCAAATATCACCGTTTCTGATATCAACCCTGTAGCGTTGGATTTCTGCAAACGCATATTCTCTGTCAAATCCGTAATGTCAGATAAAGACTTCAATAAGTTGTCGCTGTCTGGAAAATTTGACTTGCTTTGGTGCGGTTCTTTAATTACCCATATAGATGAGAAGGCTACAACTGACCTCTTGAAGTTTTTCCATGACCATCTCTCACCCGGTGGCCTATGCGTGTTTACAACTCATGGGCAGACTTCTGTGGAGTGGATACAAGGAAAGAGGGAGACATATAGGTTGACTGAGGTTGCCCAACAGGAAGTACTCTCCCAGTTTCATGAAAAGGGATATGGATATGCGGACTACAAGAATCAACGTGGGATCGGTATTTCAGTAGTGTCTCATGACCGCATGCTGGTAATAGCTCGCAGTGTCAGACAGTGGAATGAAACCTTTTATCTGGAGCAGGGGTGGGACAACCACCAGGACGTTTATGGTTTTACCAATGCCGAACCAGGCGCTGCAGCGGAGCACGCTAAAGCGTGACCGCTGAGCACAAACGTTGGAAAGAGGATAACCCCCACCGGGCGGTTATGGATTCCCTGATGGAAAATGACTGTTTCAAAATTGACA
>JADFOU010000302.1 GCA_022562655.1 candidate division TA06 bacterium | reverse complement strand
ATTTATAATCAATGCATGAATTCGAAGCTGAGCAAACTCGTTTCCAAGTCTCCCCAAGGCCCTGGTGTCTACAAGTTCCTGGATGACGGGGGGCGGGTTCTTTATGTGGGGAAGGCGAAGAGCCTCGCCAAGAGGATCCCTACCTATTTTCACCCCTCGGAATCCTTCCATCCCCGAACCCGACTTCTGGTCTCAAAGGTTCAGGACATTGAATATATCCCGACCCAGACCGATGTGGAAGCCCTTATCCTTGAGGCGAATATGATAAAACTCCATCAGCCCCGATACAATGTGAGGCTCAAAGATGATAAGAAATACCCCTACATCAAGGTAACGGTTCAGGAGGACTTCCCGAGGGTCTTTCCCACACGGAACCTGAAAAAAGACGGCTCCATCTTCTTCGGACCCTACACCAGTGTGAAGGTAATGAAGAAGGCCCTCAAGGCCGTGACAAAGATCTTCCCCTTGAGGTCCTGCCATGAGATGCCGGGTCAGGTCTGTCTGGAATATCATATCAAGAGGTGCTACGGACCCTGTATCGGGGAGATCTCCAAGGAAGAGTATCGGAAGATGGTAAATGATTTATGCGATTTTCTGGCAGGAAAAAGTGCAAAGGTTGAGAAGGAACTTGAGGAAAGGATGCTTAAGGCTTCAAAAAATGAGGACTTTGAAGAGGCGGCAAGAATCCGCGACCAGTTGGCGGCGGTGAGGGAGACGGTGAGGAAGCAGAGAGTGGTTTTTTCGGATGAGAGGGATCGGGACATCCTCGCCCTCTCTCTTTCGGAGTCCATTTCCTCGAGTTGCCTTGCCCTCCTCCAGATCCGGGATGGGAAGTTGATCTCCAGGGAGAATTATTTTTTGAAGGGGGGAGCGGATGAGGAGGAGGTGTTCAGGACCTTTATCGGTCAGTATTATAAAAATGCCTATTTTATACCGGATGAGATCATAGTCCCTGTGAAGTTCAGGGATTGTGAGGATTTTGAATTGTGGTTCTCTGAGCGAAAGGGGAGAAGGGTTGAGATTACCCTCCCTCAGCGAGGGGAGAAGAAGAGGCTCTTGGAGATGGCTAAAAGAAATGCGGACCTCCTCTTAAAGGAGAAGCGATTCAAGCGAGGGGAGAAACTCATCCCCGACTCGGTCCTTGAACTCCAAAGATCTCTCCATCTGAAATCCCTTCCCTGCTGGATCGAAGCCTTTGATGTCTCCAATATTCAGGGAAGCCATGCGGTTGGATCTGTTGTGGTCTTTGTAGACGGGCGACCGAGGAAGAGCCAGTACAGGAGGTTTCGGATCAAGACGATTCAAGGAATAGATGATTTCGGGATGATGAAGGAGATCGTGGGAAGGCGTTTTGATAGGATATTGAAAGAGAATCAAAGAGTGCCTGATTTTGTTTTGATTGATGGCGGTCGTGGGCACCTGAATAAGGCTATCGAGGCGTTGGAGGAGAGAGGGTTCAATGCCCTCCCAGCTTATGGTCTTGCAAAAAGAATGGACGAACTCCATCTACCGGATGGGAGAGTCGTGATGCTTCCCAAGACCTCTTCCTCCCTCAGACTTCTTCAGCATCTTCGGGATGAGGCACATCGGTTTGCCATCACCTATCACCGAAAGTTGAGGGGGAAAGAGGCAAAGATTTCGATTTTAGACGGGATTCCGGGAATGGGTGAGGTGAAACGAAGGGAGATCTACAAGTATTTCCAGACGATGAAGAGGCTGGAATCTGCCTCTGCAGAAGAAATTGCGAGAGTCAAGGGGATTGGGGAGAAACTGGCGCGAACGATATTGAATACCTTGCATGGAGAGGATTGATATGGGATTCACGAATGTAGGAGTTCTGGTTTCTCACCCGTAAGTATTAGGGACAGTCACAAACTTACAAACTTTACGATTAATTTAATGCCCCGAAAAGCCAGATTCACAATAGATTATCCTGGTGGTTTATATCATGTGATAAACCGCGGAGTTAATCGAGGAAATATTTTTTTTGACCCCAAGGATTATATTTTCTTTTTAGAGAGTTTAACAAAAACCCAAGAAAAATTTCCCTTTCGACTTCACTCATTTTGCTTAATGCCGAATCATTTTCACCTATTAATACAAACCACAACTATTGGGCTATCCCGTATCCTCTCTTCCCTATTAACCCGATATGCTCTAAGGATTAACCGGGTCTATAATCGTGTTGGACATTTGTTTCAAGGTAGGTGCAAGACGATACTCTGTGAAAAAGAGCCATACTTCCTCGAGTTAGTTCGATACATCTCTTTGAATCCCATTAGATCTAATTTGGTCAGAAAACCAAAGGATTGGCTTTGGTCGAGTTACCGACTTTTTTGTAATCTTAAATTCCCAATGTTCAAAATCTTCCATTAATTGTAGTATAAGGGGTCAGCCCTTGACATTGGACATATTTGTCTTCATCCTATCCTTTTAATACAAATTCGAGGAGTGTAAATGGCGAGACCATTACGAATTGAATATGAAGGTGCTCTCTACCATATCACTTCAAGGGGAAATGAGCGAAGAAAGATCTATTTTTCAAAATCGGATTGTAAAAAATTCAAAGAGTATTTAACGGAAGCGACGGAGAAGTACGGCTGCCTCGTCCATTGCTATGTGTTCATGAGCAACCATTACCACCTGCTCCTGGAGACCCGGAGGGCCAATCTGAAAAAAGTGATGCATGACATCAACGGCGCCTACGCGAATTATACCAACCTCAAGAGGAAGCGGAGTGGCCATTTATTTCAAGGACGGTATAAGGCAATCGTTATCGACAGGGATCGGTATCTATTGGAACTGAGCAGGTATATACACCTGAATCCTGTACGGGCAGGGATCGTCGAGAAACCAGAAGATTATCCCCATAGCAGTTACAAATCCTATATCTCCAGGGAGAAAGACAATCTGGCGATCCAGGATCTCCTTTTGGGGATGCTCTCAGGACCAAAGGGGGATGTCCGAAAGAGATACAGGGCTTATGTGGAAAAGGGGATAAGCGAGG
>JADFOU010000301.1 GCA_022562655.1 candidate division TA06 bacterium | reverse complement strand
CACCTGCTGAGAGGGCGTTGTCAAGGGCGCTGCGCCAGGCGGTCCGATCTGGACCCCAGATATGGCGCCATCCAATGGAGAAAGTCATCACATGAGCCCCTTCCGTCACGGCGTAGGAGATGGCGTCCCAGACATCCGATTCAAAACCGTTTCCTGTATTGTCGAGGACCTTCAAGATCATAATCTGGGCATCCGGGGCAACCCCGGTGGTATCCCCTGCCGTTCCATCTCCTGCAACGGTACCAGCCGTATGAGTGCCATGTCCGTGGCCATCCATGGGATCCCAACTACCCCCGTTAAAATCGTACCCGTAAATATCATCTACATAACCGTTCCCATCGTCATCTATCCCATTCGATGGAATCTCTCCGGGATTGATCCAGATATGGTCTGCCAGGTCTAAATGGTTATAATTTGTTCCCGTATCAAAACTTCCAACCACCACACCCATTCCGGTGAATCCCTGGGCCCAGACCGCTGGGGCGTTGATCAGGCTGATATTCCATTCGAGTGAGGCAATTCGAGGCGGGTCAGCACCCTCGGTGAAGAGAAGCATATTCCGCTCCTCATCCCAGTCTATGGATCGGATCCCCTCCATTTTGGATAGGGTTGGGATCACCCCCTTTTTCACCTCTGCAGAGACGACATTGTTGATCCAGATGGAGCGGATCTCTTTTGCTTCCCCCTTCACCTCTCTCTCTCTCGAAGGAATTGGAGGAGGCCTTCTTGATCTTTTTCAGTAAAACTTTTCAGAACGTCTACAACTGCTTTTCTCCTCTCCTGCTGACCCATCGTGGAGACTTCTCTCCCCAGGGCAGGGCGGTCGATCTGATTTCTCATGGCAATATTGATTCGGATCCAATCCCTGCTATTGATCTGGTTCATCTGGTTTCGGAGGGCCTGCGTGGTAACAGTCTCTCTTTCCACGGCCTGGTTATCCTGTAGAGTGGCGGAAAGAATAAGAGTAAAGAGAGAGAAAAACAATATGATGGGCAGCCTTTTCATTTTGCCTCCTTTATTGTGAAAACTATTTGGGATAGGCGGTAGTGCCGGGGAGGAGATTTGAACTCCTACACCCTAAAAGGGCACTAGCCCCTCAAGCTAGCGCGTCTACCAATTCCGCCACCCCGGCGAGAGATTAACACAGAAGATACAATTAAATTTATCACCCTCCTTCCCTTTTGTCAATAGCATAAAAAAGTTACAGTCAATGAGTTATTCCTTTCATCGCAACCTCGAAAACCTGCGAAAGCTTCTCCGTAAGTTTCTTTCTCTCATATATTTCGACCTTCTCAACCGGGGTCTCTCGGAGATCCCCATTTTTTTTCTTCAAATAGTAGTCATATAAAAATTTCTTCAACCCCTCAATATCGTCAGGATCCACTACAACCCCTGCACCCGTCTCACGGATTGTTTTTGCCGCCGCACCCTTTAGAGGGACTGAGGCTATGATGGGTCTTCTGGAACCCAAATATTCATAGAGTTTACCAGTGGAGCGAAGCTGTCCGCCTCGGTCAGACTCCCCTCTGATCGTGAGCCAGAGGAGGTCTGCATCAAGGAGAGTTCGAAGACTTTTCGTATGGGGAAGATAAGGGGTGAACTTCACAATGTCCTCCAATCCGATTTCTTGAGAGATCTTCAAGTCCCTATTTGACGCAAAGCCTACAAAATGGACCTCCAGATCGGACCTCTTGAGTTTTTTCTCTTCAAGTAGACCTTTAACAGCCTGAAGCAGCGGGTCCGGACGGGCCCATTTATTGAGGGTCCCCACATGGACAATGCTGAATGCTGAATGCTGGATGCTGGATGCTGGATGCTGAATTTTTTTAAAATCCTCCGAGTCATAACCGTGGGGGATGACGGTGACTTTCCCCTTTCCTTTTGAAGTCAGTTTTTTGTCCAAAAGTTCCCCAAGGGGATCATTGACGGAGATGATCTGATCCGCAACCTGAAGAACACTTCTCTCCAATTCTTCATGGAGACGGCGATGAAAGGGGGTGGGGGGATGGAGGAAGAAACTCTCTGTCCAGGGATCCCTGAAATCCAGAATGAGGGGTAAGCCTGTTCTTCTTTTGAGGAGCCAGCCGGTCAAAAGGGCGGTATAGGGCGGAGCACTAGCAAAGAGGAGATCAATCCCCTCCTTCTGAATGATCTTCAACCCTTTCAAAAAAGCGAAGGGGAGCCATCCGATCTTGCTGTCCGGAAAGAGGAACCAGGAGGAGAGGAGTCTGCTGGTGGATCGCCCGAATCGGGAGTTCCTCGTTTCGTGATTCGGGGTTCGTGCAAGATGGCTAAGAGGATCAACTGTTCGATAAATTTTCGCTTTCCCTTTGACTTCCTCTAAGAGAGAAGGATCATGGGCAAAGTATCCGGTCTCTTCGATTGTAAGGACAATGGGTTTCCAGCCAAAGGTGGGAAGGTATTTGCAGAACTTGAGGGTTCTCTGCACCCCCCCCATCCCCATCGGAGGGAAGTAATAGGCGATGACCAGAACTTTTCTCATCTTTGTAGGATAGGCATCTTGCCTGTCATTGAAGAATTTACCACGCCATTTCAGGACTGTCAATCGAATATGTTGCTAAGAGGTGTCATTTCTGAAACGTTAGTTTTTGAAATAGGAAATCTAATCCAAAAATGAAGATAATTGGATAAAATGAAAAAAGGCGGACTGAAGAGGTTCGCCTTTCAGGTTAGGTAAATAGGATTCGCTTATTTGAGAAGGATCAACTTTCTTGTGGCACTGAAATTATCAGCCTTACCGATTCGGGCTTCCAGACGATAGAAGTAGATGCCGCTGGTCGGCTTCATCGCCGGAGCGGAGGCGATCAGGCACGCCCGCCGGTCGAAAGTTCCGGCATGTGCTCTGCGCCTTTCTCGGAGTCATCTGCCTCGCCGGGTGTCCTCTCACCGATTTTGAGATTCTTACCAAGGGCTGGTGGCAGCTTTCTTTATCACCGGACGAAGTACCGACCGCGAGCGACCTCGAGTCCAGCCCCTGGGAATGGCGTTTCACCGA
>JADFOU010000300.1 GCA_022562655.1 candidate division TA06 bacterium | reverse complement strand
CCCGTAGCAATGGGATCTGCCTTCACCGCAGTGGCCGATGATGGATATCTCCTATTCTGGAATCCCGGAGGGCTTTCTCAGATTGAAGAACCTCTGGGGACGACGACCTATCGGAATTATATCGCGGGGATCCATACCGGCTACTTAGCCTATATCCGATCAAAAGGGGAGAAAGGAGGGATTGGAGGGAGCATCCATTTCCTCTATGGTGGAAAGATGGTGAAAACAGATTTAGTGGGAAACAACCTTGGAAACTTCACCTACTCTGTCATCGTCCCTACCTTTGGTTACGGGCGTGAGATGTCAGAGGTTGTCTCCATCGGTGTTGCCCTCAAAGGCATCTATCAGAGCACAGATGAGTATTCCAATTTCGGCGTTGCTCTCGATGTGGGTGCCCTTTATGAAACCTCGAAAGAAGGGCTTACTGTAGGGTTGGTGGTTCAAAATTTGGGAATAGAGATCCAGCCTCTCGATTCTCTGAAGAAAAATCTTCCCATCACCGCAAAGATCGGAGGGGTCTACCGCCCTCCTCAAAATGAGAAGATCACCCTTGCCCTCGACCTTGCAAAACCCATTGACAATGATTTCGCAGTCTCCTTCGGGGGAGAGGCATGGCTCTCCAACCGCTTGGCCCTCCGAGGGGGGTTCACCTCCACTCTTTTAGACCTCAAAACTGGATCAGGTCTCGACTTCTTAGCCGGTCTTTCCGCCGGTATCGGTCTTGTGGTTCGAGAAATTAACTTCGACTATGCAATCACCCCAATGATTGACCTCGGTCTCGCCCACCGGGTTTCTCTTTCAAAAAAACTGTAAACCCAAAAAAAATAAAATGAGAAACCACGAGATTCCACAGATTTTCACAAGATTTTTCTAAAATCTTTTTATCTTTTAACCCTCAAAATTTCTGTGTTAATCTCGTGTAATCTTGTGGTTAATAAAATATGTTAAATATCCGAAACTTTTCCATCATTGCCCACATCGACCACGGGAAGTCTACCCTTGCTGACCGCCTCCTGGAATTTACCCATACCCTTGCTCCCAATGAAATGCGGGAGCAGGTTCTGGATTCTATGGACCTGGAGAGGGAGCACGGAGTGACCATCAAAGCCCACCACATCCGTATGAACTATCGTGCGAAGGATGGGAAGGATTACATTCTTAATTTGATTGATACCCCCGGCCATGTTGACTTCTCCTATGAGGTCTCCAGGAGCCTTGCAGCCTGTGAAGGGGTGATCCTGTTGGTCGATGGGAGTCAAGGGGTGGAGGCACAAACCGTCGCCCATCTCCAAGAGGCAAAGAAGCAGAACCTCACCATCCTCCCGGCAATCAACAAGGTGGATCTGAAGAATGTTGATGTCGAGGGGACTCGACATCAAATCATTGAGTTGATGAGTTCAATGAGTTTAACGAATCAACTCACCGACCCACAAACTATATTACAAGTGAGCGCAAAGAAGGGGATCGGGATTGAAGAAGTTCTGGAAGCCATTGTCCATCAGATTCCCCCTCCCTCTGGGGATCCAAAAGGTCCCCTGAAAGCCCTCATCTTCGATTCTGTCTTCGACCGGTTTCGCGGTGTCATCCTCCATCTTCGGGTCTACGACGGGGAGGTGAAGACGGGTATGGAGATTGAACTCTTCTCCTCCGAGAAGAGATATGAAGTGATAGAGGTGGGACATTTCCGGATGGGGCATCTCTCTTCCCCTCTTCTTCATACCGGTGAAGTGGGGTATCTCGTCTGTGGAATGAGGGATCTCCAGGAGGCGAGGGTGGGGGAGACCGTCGTGGAAAGCAAAAAGAGACCCCTCGTTCCCCTTCCTGGTTATGAGGAGGCGAAACCGATGGTCTATATGGGTCTCTACCCTGCCCAGGGGGAAGAGGTCGAAAATCTGGAAAAAGCCCTCCAACGTCTTCAGTTGAATGATTCTGCTTTGGTCTATCAGTCGGAATCCTCCCCTGCCCTTGGATATGGGTTTCGCTGTGGCTTTTTAGGTCACTTCCACTCCGAGATCGTGCAGGAGCGATTGGAACGGGAGTTTGGTCTCACCCTCATTGCCACACTTCCCAGTGTCCGATACCGGGTCCTGAAACGGGATGGCTCTATTCTTGAGATTGAAAATCCATCACAACTCCCTCCACTCAAGGAGGTCCTCGGTCTTGAAGAGCCCTTTGTCCTGGTGGAGATCCTCTCTCCCGGAGACTCTATTGGAAATGTCCTGGGTCTCTGCCATGAGCGAAGGGGGGTCCAGAGGGAGATAAGGAACCTGAATCAGACAAGGGTCGTCCTCTCTTTTGAACTCCCCCTCTGTGAGGTGATTGTAGATTTCCATGACCGATTGAAGTCCGTTACACGGGGGTATGGTTCCTTCGACTACCATTGGCTCGGATACCGTCCTGCTGATCTTGTCCGCCTGGATATTCTGATCAACGGGGTGATGGTAGATGCACTCTCGACTATCTTACACAAGGAGAAGGCTTATCATTGGGGGCAACAACTGACGAAAACACTCCGGAAGTCCATTCCACGCCAAGCGTTTGAAGTGGTGATTCAAGCCGCCATAGGGAAAAAAGTCATCTCTGCCACTCGTATCGCCCCCTTTCGCAAGGATGTCACAGCCAAATGTTACGGGGGGGATATCACCCGGAAGCGAAAACTCTGGGATAAACAGAAAGTGGGGAAGAAACGGATGAAGAAGATCGGGAGGGTGGAAATCCCCCAGGAGGCTTTCCTCGCTGCTTTGAAGATGGAATGAGAATACTAGTAGCAGTGGGTCACCTACGCTGCCAACTCCGCCGAAGCGGCTGCGAAGGCCGGGCCAAAGCTTCGGTCGCCGACGTGCCAAAGCCACTTTGGCGACGGCACGCGACGGAGCGCAGTAGGCAGTTGCAGTAGCAGTAGGGGCAACCGTCGAGTCGACCGTGCCAAAGATAAAGATGAAACTGAAGTTTCGGGGGAAAGAGAAGGGAAAGATGAAGAAGACATCCGCCTATCGGGAATGGACAGAATCCATTTTCATC
>JADFOU010000299.1 GCA_022562655.1 candidate division TA06 bacterium | reverse complement strand
CTGCAAACTCCACAGGGCTCCGTTATATCGAACTTCTTTAGGTGAGACACAACTTTATTAAATTCTACTATTCTCATCCTTCTCCATTCTTTCTCGCTCCCTTTATGTTCCTCACAACGAATTCGCATCATTCTGTCCCAATAATACTCTGTTAATGAATTCCCTTTGCTCAGGAGAACTTGACCATCACCACTTTCCAGACCAGAAATTATTTGACCGAGAAGAAGAACTAATGCTGCTGTGACTTCGTGATTTGGTCGTTCTTCGAGCCATTGCCGTTGGAGGAGCAATCGTTCATGATTTAATCTGATAGTTTCCATTTTTGATTCTCCTTTCGTCTCTGCATAAGATTTTAAAACACCGACCCGATCTTCTCCACCGTTGCGTCCGCATCCAGGAAGCCCTGAGCCTTGAGGTTCTTGCTCCATGTCCTTGCGAAGGATCGCAGGCTTTTGATGAGTTTAGGTCTGACCATCACTTTCTTGGTCTCAGGGTCTGTAAAGACCGCCTCTTGCTCTATCGCCAACCCCCCATCCTGCCGAAAGTAGGTCGGTCCCCACTGGAAGTCACCGAAAGTAGGATCGCCAACCTCAAAGACCATTTCGGGATCCCTCATCAGGTCACCATTCTGTGTGTAGTAGTGAGCCACTGACACCGCCGGCAACCCTCGGGGTCCCTCCCCGATGTATTCGATAACTAATTCCATGATGGAAGGGTAACTGGGGACTTTCACCTTCAGACCGTTCTCTTTGAGGGCTTCCAGCCCTCCATTCTGATCAATGATTGTCTGAACCGTTTTCATCTCTCCCTCCTTTCATATATGTATAAGCACGCTTTACGGTATAAGATAAGCCCCCGAAATTCAGGGGCTTATCATTACATTTATTTGATCTGATTTTGACTAAACGGTCTCTACAATTCCTTCACCCCCATTCTCCTATATACAGTCCATAATCTTGAGGACAACCACAAACTCGAGTCCCCTCCTCTCCCAGGGGCTTCCCACGGGGATTTCGTCTCTCGGCTCGCCAGGGGAGTTAAATTGAGAAAATATGAGAGAGGAATTCTGGATAAACCTTTCCCCTGCTTTCCTCACCACAATACTTGCACTTTCGCAGGTGAATCTCAAATTTCCCCGTTGAGTCCTTCCCTCTTTCTATAATCCTTTCTTTTTTGAAGGAGTGACCATATTTATTTTTCGGACATTCCCTTTTCATCTCTCCTCCTTTCTCTCTCCATCTATGTATAAGCACGCTTTATTGACAATTTGTCACTTCGTCTCGTTCTTGCAGATCGACTCAAACTTGCTCAATTCGGTCTATTGACATATTGTCACTTTTTCCTATTCTCTAATTCAAACGCCTTTTTTCCTTCCCTTCTTCATGGACTTTTCCAACTTACAGTGATCATGACTCTTCCATTTCTCAGTGATCATGACTTTCCAGGGCGAAAAAAAGAGACCGAGATCCTCCCCTCCAAAGAGAGGTAGAATTCGGTACACTTAAAAAACTACAAATCATCGCTTTGTCTTATAAACCCTAGCTCACTCTCCTTTTCTGCCTCCGCATTCTTCTATCCTTACTCCCTTCTAAATCAAAAAAGCCCCCTGTATGGGTGGCTTGCTATATGAGAGCCAGTGTGGCTATTTAGAGGAGGGCATTATAATCTTAGAACTGGCGAGAGGGAGTTGATCCATCTGGTATGCCGAGAAAAGTAACCCTCCCAATCGGTTCCAACTATTCCTCTAACTTTCCCTTTGGGAGATCTTCGAACGACCGAAGCATCTCTCTCCACCGTTCTTTCTCCTCTTCAGGCGATTCTTCCATCTTCCTTGTGAGATAGAAACTCAAAAGGGAGTCGATCTTCTCCTCGATATTCTTCCCCTCCACCGTCTCGAGGAGTTTTGCCGTCTTCTCCGAAAGTGAGAACCCGATCCACATCGCTTCTCCAATCTCCTTCCTTCGTCGTATATATTCATTTAATCTACCCCCTCTCCCCTCACCTGTCAATTATAAATGCTGGACATGTGGGCCACTGATGGTACACTGTAGTCATATAACTCATGCGAAAATATAGCATGTTATTTTTCCCTTTCGTCAAATATAGTTAACCGTCCCCCAATATTCCAAAATTCAAGATTCTAGACCGGTACCGCAATTTGTAAAGTGTAGGTTTAACCCCAAAATCATTCGCGGCATCGCGCCGCGTAAAGAACGCATCCAGTTCTTCGATCACCCTCGGCATCGATTAGTGGCCCATAAGTTCAGCGATCGTCCAGTAAAGCACAAAGACGCCGAGGAGGACGCTCAGCAGGATGATGAAGAACCGCTCGCGTTTCGCCACGAGGGCCAGCGCACCGACAATCGCGCCGGTGATGGCGGCCGCCGCCGCGCCGAGGATCAGGACGGCATGTAGCGGATCGGAAAAGAACGTCGGGCGAGCCATTGGCGTTGCCTGCACATAGAGCAGCCAGAGCACGAAAAGCACGAGAAATGTGGTGGCAAACCCGATTGACCACCATCCAAGCCGCGTCCGCGGCAACCCGACGAAACTGGGGCTCCGGCTGGAGCCAACTTGGCTGTTGCTCATCTCTCGCCTCTACTGTTGATCTGATACGGTCCAACGTAACTTCCGCCCCCAGCGGCACGACGCATAAATATGATTATACAGTCTATATAATTCTGAAAAGGCAGACTGCTCTCTTCCGTGTAAACCTCATGGGTCTTTTATGATTTATGGGTTTAAATCCTTAAGACTCCATAGATCTCAATCTATTTTAATGTAGTTATTTCGACGTAATTGTCACCATCATATAAAGCTTGTATACCGAGAAAATGAACGCACGTTTTACCAGCCGAGCGGCATAGATCTTTATAGTTCTTCTTCCCACTACTGGCAAGTCTTGGTTCAACACCAGACGGAACCCCTATTACACCAAAATAATGAACTGAACTATCTCTTCCTCTCCTTGCGAGGTACTCTCCTATTTTTTCTGATGCCTGTGTAAATTGCAATAACCATCAGCATTCAGGGTCTTTTTCTTACA
>JADFOU010000298.1:2734-3049 GCA_022562655.1 candidate division TA06 bacterium | reverse complement strand
CTCTAAGGGCGCCAAAGCGAAGCACAAATACGGGCTCCGATTCATGCCTGAGGCGTTGGAGGAGTGGCGAGCACTTGATGGCTCAGTCAAAACCAACCTCAAGAAGCTCCTCGAAAAGCGCTTGGACAACCCACACGTTCCAGGCGGTGAATTGCACGGTCCCTTGGCGGGCTGCTACAAGATAAAGCTCCGCCAGCAGGGAGTGCGTCTGGTCTATTCGGTTGAGGACGACCATCTGCTCGTCACGGTCGTTGCTGTGGATAAGCGCGAAGACGGGGTTGTCTATCAAGCCGCTATGGCGCGGCTATCGGAGGT
>JADFOU010000298.1:0-2724 GCA_022562655.1 candidate division TA06 bacterium | reverse complement strand
GCGCCGATCAGCGCCTCGGACGCGGCCAAACGTTTGCCGGCACCCTCGCGAAAGCGTTGCGCGACAAGCTTAAGAAGTAGGGAGATTGATGTACTGTCTTCCTACGGTGTCTGTAGGTCGACACGCCGAGCGAAGGAGGCGTCGGACAGGCGCTTTGACCCAGAGTATGGTCCGTGGCTATACCCAGCACTGTCTCCCTCACCGGGACTCGGATCTTGCAAGACGGTCTGGTTTTTGGTAGAAGAGTGTGTGGTCGTTGGCTGGCACCTCCGACCACACAGGGTTAACTTAGACCCACATCATCAGCACAACGAGAACCAGCGTTGAACTGATGTGAAGCTTGAGTCGAAGTCGTTTGAACACGAGTGAGAGCTTCACCCGCATCACCTCCTTTAGGGAGGCCAGGATTGACAGCAGCGTGACCCGATGTTTATCAGGCGCCGGGCGCCGCTCCTGTCGGCCACCCGCGAAGGAGTGTATCAAAATGAAAAAGCCCCGCTCAGGGGCTTTTTCATTTTCATATCCTCTTGACAGAGAAAGGGAGAGATGATAAACTGAAGAGACAATGTAAAATTAGCAATTCAAAATTAAAATCATCCTGGAAAGGAGGAGAGAAAGATGGAGATTAAGAGAGTCGGGGTTGTGGGGTGTGGATTGATGGGGTCGGGAATTGCCCAGGTAGCCGCCCAGAATGGGTATGAGACGACGGTTCGAGAGGTCTCTCAAGACCTTGTGGATAAGGGTTTGAAGAAGATCGAGGGGTTTCTCACGAAGGGAGTGGAGAAAGGAAAGGTGACTGAGGATCAGAAAAAGGAGATCCTCTCCCGGTTGAAGGGGACGACTAAATTGGAGGATCTCAAGGATTCGGATATAATCATTGAAGCAGTGACGGAGAGTATGGATGTTAAAAAGAAAATTTTCCAGATACTAGACAAAGTCGCACCTCCTCATGCTCTTTTTGCCAGCAATACCTCCTCTCTCCCCATCAAGGACATGGCGGAGGTCACCTCTCGTCCCAAAAATTTTGTTGGGCTCCATTTCTTTAACCCCGTACCTCTGATGAAATTGGTAGAGATGGTGGTTGCGGAGACCACCAGCAGCGAGACGGTGGAAACTGCTCGGAAGTTTACAGAGTCTCTGGGCAAGACGGTGGTAACGACTAAGGATACGCCGGGTTTTATTGTCAATCTTCTTCTTGTACCCTTTCTGTTGGATGCAGTCAGGGCTCTTGAATCCGGAATTGCAACCAAGGAAGATATTGATACGGCAGTCCAGTTGGGACTGAATCATCCAATGGGACCCCTTACCCTCCTTGATTTTGTAGGTCTTGACACAACCTACTATATCGCCGAGATCCTGTATAACGGATACAATCAGGATCCTCGATATGCCCCCCCTCCCCTTCTGAAAAAGATGGTGGATGAAGGAAGGTTGGGGAGGAAGGTAGGAAAGGGAGTTTATGACTATTGAGAGGTGAATGGTAAATGGTAATCGGTGAATAGTGAATGTAAAATTTAATAATGCAGTTAAATGGTTAAATAGTGAATGGTTAAATTTTACTTCTAACAAATTACCAGTTACGAATAACCCATTACTGACTTTCTAATGGAATACAAAAACTTACTTGTTGAAAAGGATGGGACGATAGTAACTGTTACAATCAACCGTCCCAAGGTTCTCAATGCCCTGAACGATGAGACGATGGCGGAGTTGGAGGCCTGTTTTGAAGAATTGGAGAAGGACGATGGGGTCAGGGCAGTTATCGTCACGGGAAGCGGTGAAAAGAGCTTTGTCGCCGGGGCGGACATCGGTGAGTTGAAGGACCAGGACCGAAAAGGGGGTGAAGAGCGCTCCCTTCGAGGACAGGCGATTCTCTTGAAAATTGAGAACCTTTCCAAGCCTGTTATCGCTGCGATCAATGGATATGCCCTGGGTGGAGGGTGTGAACTGGCAATGGCTTGTGATATCCGGATTGCCTCGGAGACGGCAAAACTGGGGCAGCCCGAGGTGAATTTGGGGATCATCCCCGGTTATGGGGGGACGCAGAGACTCACCCGCCTCGTAGGGTTGGGGAAGGCAAAGGAACTCATCTTTACAGGCGAGATGATTCATGCCCAAGAGGCTCATCGGATTGGTCTTGTGGATAAAGTCGTTTCCCCGGACCAATTGATGGAGACTGCAAAAAAGATGGCTAAAACAATAGCAGGTAAGGGACCTATCGCCATTGCAAATGCAAAAAAGGCAATCAATATTGCCCTTGATGGGAATGTGAAGAAAGGAAGAGAGGTGGAGGCGGAGGGATTCGGTGTCCTTTGTGAGACGGAG
Source organism: candidate division TA06 bacterium (assembly GCA_022562655.1). Lineage (GTDB taxonomy): Bacteria > Hydrothermota > DG-26 > E44-bin18 > JADFOU01 > JADFOU01. The sequence goes on along the minus strand of JADFOU010000298.1, from coordinate 399 downwards.
GATATGAAGGAAGGGATGGCAGCATTTTTTGAGAAGAGAGAGCCGAAGTTTGTCGGAAAATAGTCAGCGGATCAGGAAAACCAGTAGCAGTAAAAGCAGGCAGTTGCAACTGGTCAGCGGATTAAGCGGATTGATTGGATTACGATAGGAAATTGAATGATAGTATTTAACAATGAAAAAAAGTATTTACTTCTTTCTTACGTCCTCCTTACTTCTCTTCAATAGTAGCAATATTTATGGACAGGAGATTCGTGAATTGACATGGATGAGCAATGCTAAATTTGATTCGATTCCAAGCATAGAAAAACCTTTTAAGATGATTGCCAGAGGTGATAATCAATTATTTTACCAATGGGCACGGACGGTTAGGGGAGGCCATGGGCAGCGGCTGAAAGCAGG
>JADFOU010000297.1 GCA_022562655.1 candidate division TA06 bacterium | reverse complement strand
AGGCCATCCAATTCTTTGAAAAGGCGAAAGAAATCCTCAACGAAAAAACACCCATTCAGGATGAGAAATGGGTGGAGGTAAAAAGGGTAGCCATCCTATTGGAGCTGGGAGATGTCCGAGTGATCGCTGGGGAATATGGTTCGGCCCTTGAAAATTACAGGACGCTCCTCGAGAGCAGCGATCTGTCAATCAAAGGAAAGGCATTGTCAAAGTTGAGCGACGTCTGTGGACTTCAGGGGAACCACGAAAAGGCAATGAATTTTGCCCTCGAGTCGAATCAAATTTATAAGGAGTTGAACAATCCGGAAGGTGAAGCAAATAGTTTGAATGCCTTAGGGAAAGTTCATGCCAGGAGGGGCGATTTTGAGGAGTCCCTGAAATATCATCGGGAATCCTTGCAGATTCGAAAGAAGATTGGAGATAAAATGGGCGAGTCTGCGAGTTTGAACAACATTGGAAATGTCCTTGATTATCAGGGAGAGACCCGCGAAGCCCTAAAATGGCTTGAAGAAGCGTTGACCGTACGGAAAGAGATCGACAACAAGTTTGGCGTTGCTGCAATTTTGAATAACATCGGGATTATCCATTTGAGAAAGGGGGATTCCAAGCAATCATTGGAAGTTCTCCAGGAGTCTTATAAGATCCGCCGGGAGATCGGTGATAAAGGGGGCACGGCTGTCAGTTTGGTCAATATCGGCAATATCCACTTTCAGAAAAGTGCATATGGCAAGGCCTTAAAAGCCTATCAGGAATCCCTCACCCTATCAATGGAGATGGGGGATCAATGGGACACGGCAATGAATTTGAGCAACATAGGGAATGTCTACTACCAAATGTGCGATTATGGTGAGGCACTCAAGAGGTATCAGGATTCCTTGACCCTCCGAAGGGAGATCGGTGACAAAGTGGGTGTGGCAGCAAGTTTGAACAACATTGGAGAAGTTCATTCTCACAGAGGGGATTTCGGTGAGGCAAACAAGTGTCTCGAGGAGTCCATAACGATTCTGAAAGAGACCCAGGGTAAAAAGAGCCTTGCTCAAACTTTAGCCTCTATTGGCACAATGCATCATTCTCTTCATGATCCAGAGAAGGCATTGGATTATCACCAGGGCTCCCTTACCCTGGCACAAGAGATCGGTGCGAAAGATGTGGAATTGGAGGCCCTCACAGGGATCGGATTAGATACCTATTACTTAGGTGATCCGGGAAAATCCCTGAAAATTTTAAGAGATGCTCTCGATCGGATCGGGACTGCGGAAAAGGGGGAGATTGGACTGGCTCTACTCGCTGGTCTCAGCGAGGTATGGTTATCCCAGGGAGAAGTTGAGCAAGCCGAGACCCTCTGCGAACGATACTTGAAGGGAGCTGAGGAGGGAAGATCGAAAAGAGACCTCGCCAGAGAAGGAAAGATCAAAGGTGAAATTCTGTTGGCAAAAGCCAGAAGCAGTGGCCATTCGACTAAGCTCTCTTCGAGTCCGAGCCTCAGAGTCGAGGACATGGCAGGCAGTTTGCAGAAGCAGTTGACACTAGCAGGATAACCGTCCCGGTTGTCAATATATGGGACAAGCGAGACCCGCCATGGGCTGGATTGTCCCACCGTGAAAATAAATGGAAAATTCTGGGCGAGTGGTTGACATTCATCTCTGCGTTGGACATCGAAAGACGATGAAGAGGGTTGAGGAGGTGAGGGCTCTGGAAGGACTTGGATTGGAGGGAGATTTTCACGCCCGGGGAGGAAGGAGGCAGGTTCTTCTCATTGAAGAGGAGACTCTCCAGGCTCTCCATCTCTCCCCTGGTGATGTACGGGAAAACATCGCCACTCAAGGGATCTCCCTCATGAAACAAACGGCAGGGCAAAAGATTCAAATTGGCGACCAAGTACTCTTAGAGATCACCGGTCCCTGTGATCCCTGTCATCGGATGGAGGAGATCCAAGAGGGTCTGGAAAAAGAATTGAAGGGTCAGAGGGGAGTCCTCGCTCGTGTGATACGGCGTGGAATTATTCGGGTGGGAGATACCATTACAGTGAGCGAAGAAAGGGTCAGGAGCAAGTTTCAAAATCCAAGGGTTCGCCGCTATTCTCCTTCGGATATTTTCGATTCCCCGAAACCAGTTTCTCGATAAGAAGAAGCGTAAATAACGAACGCAAATCTTACTTTTTCTAATTCGCCAATGAAGATGAGCTTTTCTATTCAATCTCCTCGAATCTTGTGGGATCGACTGGATGCTCGAGTTGTTCAGTTTATGAAATCTTATGGCATCCTATTGCTCCGTATTGCCCTCGCCATCATCTTTATCTGGTTTGGTTTCTTGAAAGTCATTGGGAAGAGCCCTGTCGTTGAATTAGTGGCTCAAACAGTCTACTGGGTCTCGCCCAAATTCTTCGTTCCCTTCTTGGGGATATGGGAGATGGTTGTAGGACTTGGACTCCTCTTCCGCTTTGCCCTGCGTCTCGTCCTCTTCCTCTTCTGGCTCCAACTGGCAGGCACTTTTATGGTCTTAGTCCTGCAACCTGGCATCGCATTTCAAGGGGGCAATCCATTCCTATTATCGAAAGAAGGGGAATTTGTCATGAAGAACCTTGTCCTCATAACAGCGGGTTTAGTGGTCGGTGGCACCGTAAGGCGGAGAGAGAAAGGGGGACAGTGAACGAAGCACATTAAACTGTAAATTAGGAATGTGCTAAAATCATAGGGCTATTCTTCTCTTGATTTCTCCTCAGTTGAAGGCTACAATGACAGCCCCTAAAAGATTCATTTTTTATCTTTCATCTATTTTCTCATTCGACAGTTGAACCATTAAACCAAATCCAATATAGTATTATCCTATGACGGCTATAGACAGAAAAGATCTCCTGATCCTGAGGAAATTGGAATGGCGGGGGAGAATCGATCCTTCGGAGATCGGAAGGGCCGTGGGTCTGCCGAAAGAAGCCGTGAAGAAGAGGATCGAACGACTGGAAGGAGAGGGTGTGATCAAGGGGGTCTCTCTCTCCCTCTTTCCTCCCCCCGTTCTGGGCGGCGAATGGATGTGGCTGGAGACGTCCATCGTCACCAAGGG
>JADFOU010000296.1:1680-3062 GCA_022562655.1 candidate division TA06 bacterium | reverse complement strand
GCGGCGCTTCCAACAGTTTCCCCCTGATTCAAAACATCGTCAGCGCGCAGTTGACCCTTCCTCTCGAGATTATCGATTTTAAACAGCATTGTCCGCTCGATCCTGATCTGGCAAAAGAGGGCATGGGAGAAAAGATCTCTTTTGCATCTGGTGTAGGGTTCCTTTTAAAGGATGCAAAACGGATTAATCTGATCCCTTCGTTGGAGAAGAAAGCACGGGCTGACCGGCGGCTGCGCCGTACCGTGACGCAATTTGTCTCCTTATTGGTCGGGTCGTTGGTACTGGTCGGTCTCATCTTTGGAAATGCCCTTCATCGCCAGCATCAAAAGTTACTTTTCCTTCAGGAAAGACTTCAAGCGCTAGAACCAAAAGCCCTTGAGATCGGGACCATGCAGAGACAGATTGTCTTCTTTGAGAACCGAGAGGCAGAATCCGAAGTGGTTCTTGAGATCTTGCGAGAACTCTCTCGACTCACCCCCGAAGAGACTTCTTTGACGTATCTGGCCATCGAGTCAGATCGTCTTTCCCTGCGGGGAGGCGCCAAGAATCTTCCGACTGTTTTCCGTTTCACAAAGGCCCTTGAATCTTCTCCATTTTTAAAATCGGTACGGATGAAAAATGCGACCCGTCGCATCCTTTCTGAAGGAGAAATGACGATTTTCCGGATCGATGCGCTCGTGGTTCAGAAGGAAGAGAGGAAGTTATGACCATGCTCTCAAGTCGAGAACGGAAGATTTTGTTTTTGACGGCAGGGGTCGTTCTCCTTGGCCTCCTTTACCATTTTTTGATCGAACCCTTTTTTACGAAATGGCAGGATGTTTCTAAGGAAATTCAAACGGCCGAAGTGCGGCTTCAAAAGACCCGTCTCCTTTTGCGGAAAAGGTCAGAGATTGAGAAGAGATTTCAGAGATACGCAGGGGCCCTGGAAAAAGTGGAAGGGTCTGGAGGAGGGATCACAGCGGTCTTGCAGGAAGTGGAGGCTCTTGCCCAGAAGAGCCGTTTGAAGGTTCTCGGAATGCGGCCGCTCCCCAAAAGACAAAAGGAATTCTTCCAGGAACAGGGTCTTGAAGTGAATGCACAAGGGACCGCACCCCAATTTGCCCGCTTTATTTACGACCTCCTCGGCTCTCCCAATGCTTTAAAGATCGAGAAGCTTGAACTGAGCTCCACATCAGGGAAGACGCCTCTTTTGAAGGCTTTTATTGTGGTTACCACCCTCACCCAGTAGCCGAAAAGGACCTCGAGGGTCCCTCCGCTTCTAACTTTCATTGACATAACAAATTAGAAAACAGTTGACAATTTTGTCATTTTTTGGTATACTCTCTACTCAGAGAGTGACTCACGAGATGGAGAGTGCTGGAACAAAAGTGTTTTACCTTGTT
>JADFOU010000296.1:0-1664 GCA_022562655.1 candidate division TA06 bacterium | reverse complement strand
GCTGGGATCTCTGTCCATACTGTCAAGTATTATTTGAAGATCGGCCTCTTCCATGAAGCCGGAAGGAGTCCTGAGACCAATTTCCGCTATTTTGATGATAGAATCCTCAAGCAACTCCACCATATCTGTGCGTTGCGGCGAGAGGGAAAGAATATTCGAGAGATTCAGTCCTTACTCCGGGAGGGGCCATGAGTTACTATTCCGCACTCCATCTCCATAAAGAACCTTTTTCCACAAGTCCAGACCCTGAATTTTTCTTCCTTTCTTCTGCCCATCAGACAGCCCTGCACCGTCTTGAAATCGCGATCCGTTTGCGCCGGGGCTTAAGCGTCATTTTGGGAGATGTGGGGACGGGAAAAACGACCTTGAGCCGAACACTTCTCCAAACCCTGACGGAAGAGGAAGGATTCTGCTTCCATATGATTTTGGATCCCACCTATAAGTCAGAATTCCAGTTTCTTTCGCAGTTGGTGAAAATGTTTTCTGTCCGTCCCTTCAGTCGCTCTACGTTGGACTACAAAGATGCCATTGAAAAATATCTTTTTCAGAAAGGCGTCCAGGAGAATAAGACCATTATCCTTCTGATTGATGAAGGGCAAAAACTCACGGCTCCTTTCCTTGAAATTTTAAGGACCCTTTTAAATTATGAAACCAACGAATTCAAACTCCTGCAACTGGTGATCCTGGCACAGATGGAGCTCCTTCCCAGACTTCGAAAGATCAAAAATTTCATGGATCGGATCGGGCTCAAATATATCATCAACCCCCTCGACGAGGGGGAGACGCGACAGATGATCGCTTTTCGGTTGGCACAGGCGGGATTTAATTCAGGACCCCAGCTTTTTGCCGATGATGCGGTCCGGCTCATCTTTGAAGTGACGCAAGGGTATCCCAGACGCATTGCGATCCTTTGCCACCAGGCGCTTGAGCAGCTCGTGATGGAAAACAAACCCGTTGTGGATCGCCCCATGATCGAAGGCATTGTCCGAAACGAGGTCCGATGAATTCAGAACACCTTTCTCCAGAAGAAAAACTGTTACGGCTGATCCGAAAAAAGCGGCCGAAGGATGGAGGAGAGACACCCTCCCCCTCGCCACAAAAGCCGCACCTCAAATTTCGCATACCCTCTTTTTCATTGCGCATCCCTTTAGGGGAACTTTTCAAGCGTTTCGGATCAATTTTCAAAAGAAGAAAAGGAGGCCGAAAGCCCGCATCTTTTCAAGAGGAAGGGGACAAAGCGATCTTCACGAAGATCAATCAGGGTATGGCCTTGGGGTTCGGCGTTCTTTTGTGTTTTTATCTTTCCATGTTTTTCTGGTCAAGGGAAAAGCCTGAATCTGTGAGAGGGTTGGCGAAGACCCTTTCACAAGAAGAAAAGACCGGTCAGGAAGTTCCTGAAGGGGAGAAAGACGCAAAAAAACCTTATACCTATTATGCCGCAGATCTTGAAAAGCGAAATCTTTTTGGTCCATCGCTCTACGCCGAAACAGAAACGGTTTCTGCCGGGCCTGACATCTTACAGGAGTCTCTGAAAGATTTAAATCTCCTCGGGATTATTTCAGGGAAAACCCCGCAGGCGATCATTGAAAATAAAAAAGAAGGAAAAACCCATTTTGTCAACCCCGGGGACCGGATCGGTCCTATTCGGGTTGAAGCCATTATGG
>JADFOU010000295.1 GCA_022562655.1 candidate division TA06 bacterium | reverse complement strand
CTCCAAAACTGGATTTTGTAAAGCGACTCGAGTGACTGGGAGGAGCTGTCGACGTAGTGAACAATGGGATTGGCCCCGCCGTCGTCGTGAGGGTCACGGTCTCCGTGAAAGGAAGACAGCTGGACTCTCGCAACCCCATCCAGGATCTGGGGAACGCTCTGAACTCTATATCTGGAGAAGGAGCGACCGAATGGATAGCGTTGGGGGCACTAGCAGCCGGTGTTGCCTTTCAAGCCGGTGGAAGTATCCGCGACTTGGAAGTCCGCGAGAACGTGCAGACACCAGAGAACTTTGAAAGGTTTCTTAGAATCCTCGAGCATTTCAACATCAAGCTCGAGTACCAGTCCATATATCAAGAAAATACTCGCTTTGTCGAGTTGAATCCAGACGGGACCGTCTAACTCGCCGCAGCTGATGCCGGGCCGTTAGGTGGCTACGTTTCTCTCAGAGAATTCAAATAGGAGGTTACACGATGCCGGAATTAGTGAATCAACCATCTGCAAAACCGACGCGGAAAGTCACCGCTGGAGCAGTGATCGGAATCCCTGTAGGTGTTGTTTTGGTTTGGGTCCTTGACGCGTTTGTCTTGCCAAACGTGGGTTATGGGGACAAGGTACCCGGCGAAGTTGCAGTCGCGATCGGATCTATGCTAAGCTTCATTGCATCCTATTTTGTCAAGGAACTCGCGTGAGTGTTTCCGTTCATTCGATGTCGCCACCTAACAAAGCGATGCACCCGACCCGGCTCGTTGTTGCGCGCTTCGGATGTCACTTGTTTTGGTGACAGATTCCCGCCTGCAAGTGTTTACTCCGTTGGCCTGCCGGGCGGGTGATCTCGGTCGTTGGGTGCCCATTGAAAATTTGGGGGCACCTATAAAAACGATGTCAAGAGAATCGGGTAGAGTAGTCGGGCTCTGCCGGTTCAAATGGGAGATTTGGAGAGAGGCCCAGGAATTGGGCTTCTTTTTTCATTTTTGATTGAAATTTCTGGTGGAAGGGGGCATTATGCCTTCTAAAGCAATTACTTATGACAAAGAGATAGGGAAAGAGGGAGACCGTGGTATTCTCTGGGAAGGTGAAAGGAAAATCTTCGAAGAGGGTACCGCCCCCATTATTCAAGACGAAAGGCATTGAGGAGGGAAGCAATTATCAAACATCAAGTCTGACCCCCGAAATTACTGCAATTGTCTTTTTTAAATGTAGCGATGGTTAAGAATGACACCAGAGACCCAGAAACCAGAAAAACTTGACAAACAATGGGAATGGACTATTATTTTGTGTAGGAGGGACTTCAATGAAAAGAATGAAGAGACGGATTGAAGGGGTCGTTTTATTCCTCCTTTTGTCGTTTGTCGGGATTATCATATTTTCCTGCTGGGAAGAATGGAAGTTAAAGAATGATAATATCTTAAGGTCCATAGAGATGGACATCGAGCATAAGATACTCCTCTATGAAAGGAAGCTCTATTATGAAAGGGCACGAAAAAGCCTCTATCCTTTTCCAGCCCTTCCTCTCGACAAAAGAAGTCCTTTGACCATAACAGATCTCTATTTATTTTCGTAACTTCCCTGATTTTAAGGAGATTGGGAGACAGGACAAGAGAGGCCCAGGAATTGGGCTTCTTTTTTCATTTTTGATTGACATATCTGTTGGAAGGGGGTATATTCCTTTTGATAGTTTTATAAAATTACGCTCATTGAGGAGTGAAGAAATATTGAAAGGGAAACAGAAATTGAGGAGCCAGAAGGATGTAGCACTTACTCATAGCACACCTAGGAGGTTAGACGAAATGGCTGGAATCAAAAGGAATGTAACCTTAAAGGACATTCAAAAGATTGTCCAGCAAATGGCAGAACGCTTTCATCTGCAGAAGGTGATTCTGTTCGGTTCCTATGCTTACGGTCAACCGACGGAAGATAGTGATGTGGATTTGTTGGTCGTAATGGAGACGGACGAGAAGCCTCTCCATGTTGCTGCTCGTATTTCCGCGTCTGTTGACCATCCCTTCCCGTTGGAGATTATCGTAAGGAGACCTCAGGACTTGAAAGCATATTTGGCGGAGAAGAGTGTCTTTGAAACACACGTGATAACAAACGGGATCGCGCTGTATGAAGCAAAGGACTAAAGAGTGGATTGGGAAGGCTGAAGGAGATTGGAAAATAGCCCAGCGAGAAGCGAAGACAACTGATCCTGTATGGGACGGCGTTTGTTTTCACGCTCAGCAATGTGTAGAGAAATATTTGAAGGCTTTCTTGGAAGAGAACAACATCTCTTTCCCTAAGACTCACGACCTTGTGTCGCTTCTCAACTTAAGTGGAAAACTGCTTCAAGACTTGGATTCACTGAGGAGACAGCTAACAAACTTGAGCACTTTTGGTATTGTTGCTCGTTATCCGGGCGAGGAAGCAGATCGAGAGGCTGCTGAGGAGGCGATGAGGACAGGGGAGGAGGCGCGAAGCGTGATACGGGATAGGCTGGGACTATCATAACGGGAGGGGAGCGGGCAATAAGTCTACTTCTTGACGACTCTATTTACAACACGCACAATGAAGAACCTCCCAACTACCGAAACTACAAAGAAGGGCAGTTTCGAGGAGGCAGGAAGAGGAGGTAGCGGGAGAGAGGCCCAGGAATTGGGTCTTTTTTCATTTTTTGTTGACATATCTGAGGGAGGGGGTATACTTCCTTCCGAAGCGACTCCTTATGGCAAAGAGATAGGGAAAGAGGGAGACCGTGGTATTCTCTGGGAAGGTGAAAAGGAAATCTTGAAAGAGGTAACCACCCTCATTTTTAATGACGAAAGGAAATGAGCAGGGAAGCAATTATTAATAATAAAATCTGACTTCCGAAAATTCATGATCTCCATGACTAAGATAGTTTTCAATGATTCAAGATGGAATATCAAGATTTAATATGTTTTAAGCATTCTCACTTTATTGATAAAGCGAGAAAGAGGAAGTCTTGATTTTCTCATTTGATCATTTGTGAAAATACGCAACTGAACTTTGGAATGTAATATTGTAAAAGAATGACACCAGCGTTACAGTCACTGGAGTACTCTTC
>JADFOU010000294.1 GCA_022562655.1 candidate division TA06 bacterium | reverse complement strand
CGACCAGCGATCCGAATCGAGGACTTATAAAGAGGTGAACGAATTTTTTATCGGCGAAAAGAACCCCCTCCTATTGGTCATCCCCCCCCTTGTTCTCCACGGTATAAAGGGGATAGGGACCGATCCTGGTTACCTCATTAACTGCCCTACTGAGCCCTACGATTACGAAAATCCCGACGAATTCAGAATTCACCCTTTCAAAAATGACATCCCTTATGACTGGGGACTCAAAGAAGGGTAAAAATTCAAGAGGCAGTTTGCAGTTGAAGTAGTCCCGCCACGGGCGGGACCACTGCTACTCTAATTTCTATTGTTATGCGAATTCTCATCACCGGGGGTGCCGGATTCATCGGTTCCCATTTTACAAAACTTCTTCTCCGTAAGCATCCAGACCATAAAGTCACAGTTCTGGATGCCCTGACTTACTGCGGGAACCTGGAGAACCTTACAGAGGTACAGGATCACCCAAATTATACCTTTACCCACGGGGATATTCGAGATCGGGAGCTTGTGGAAAAGATCATAAAAGAGACGGATCGGGCGATTCACTTCGCAGCAGAGACCCATGTGGATCGGTCTATTGACTGCTCGGACCCCTTTATCAGTACAGACATCAAGGGGACCCAGGTTTTGATGGAGGCAGCTCGGAAATATCCTGTAGATCGATTTGTGCATATCTCAACGAGTGAGGTCTATGGTACAGCCCTCTCCATTCCTATGACAGAGGAGCATCCCTTAAATCCCCAGAGCCCCTATGCAGCAGCAAAGGCTGGGGCAGACCGATTGGCCTATTCCTATTTCGTTGCTTACAAACTCCCTGTAGTGATTGTGAGACCTTTTAATAATTATGGTCCCAATCAGTTTCCTGAGAAACTTTTTCCCCTCTTTATCACCAATGCCCTGGAGGAGAAGTCCTTACCTGTATATGGAAATGGGACGAACACCAGGGATTGGCTCTATGTGACGGATTGCTGTGAAGCTTTGGAGATCCTCCTTTTAGATGACGAGAAGCCCCTTGTCGGAGAGGTGATCAATCTCGGGACCGGCGTGGACACCGACGTCCTGACCATTAGTGAGGCGATCCTCAATCGGTTGGGAAAGCCAATTTCCCTGATACAACATGTGGGGGATCGTCCAGGCCATGTGGAACGGCTCATCTCTTCCACTGAGAAGGCAGAGAAGCTTTTGGGATGGCGAGCAAGGACCCCTTATCCAGAAGGGTTGAAGAGAATTTGTGACTGGTTTGTTGGGAACCCTGGATGGTGGAAAAGGATCAAAGAGAAGGAGGGGGAGTTCCAGGACTTCTACCAGAAGTGGTATTCTCGCCTCTGAAGAGGGTTATATCAGTGGACACAACGGAATAAGACTTCAGAAAATAGATTCTGTCGATAGACCAAAGACCAAATTCAAATTATAATCTGGTCAATCTGTTTAATCCTCTGACAAATTTGATAAAAATAAGGCTTGACTTTTTTTTGAGGAGTTTTATAATCACGGAAATATAAGTATGTTTTAAGGAGGACAGCGCCTATCGGGTTCTGTTAAGGTAAAGTTGGAAGAATAGAATTTTGTAAATGGAAATTGGAGAACCCAAACCCAATTTCTGAACTCAGTACTCTATAACGAATTTCCAATTTTTGCCTGCGGCCTGATGAGTGTTGACATCTCAAGTCTCTTATCAATACCGGGAGCGGGAAAAAGTCTCGGTATTTTTTTAAGATTGGGGGTTTTGATGAAAATTTTATGGATTTTTCTCTTTCTTCCGTCTCTTCTCTTTGGCCAGGAGACAGGGGAATTTGTGACCCCCATCGGGGGGAGTGAGGTTCCTGAGTCCCCTGAGATGGTCGAGGGGCAGGAGCGACCCATCGTCTCAGAAGATTATATTCTCCACCCGGGAGATGGCTTAATGGTGATCGTCTCCGGTCGGACCCATTTCTCCTACCCTGATCGCATCACACCTGAGGGTAAGATCTACCTCCAAGTCCCTTCCCAAATCGGTGTTGGAGGAAAATCGGGACGACTCCAGCCTAACTTTGAGATCTTAGGGGAAGTCTCCCTCGATGGGTTGAGCATCAAAGAGGGGAAAGATCAACTGCAAAAGGAGTTCTCTCGCTACTATAAAGGTGTCCAGGTCTCTCTAATCCTGAGATACTTCAGACGGTTTAAGGTCTTCGTGGTGGGGGAGGTCTTCCGTCCGGGGATCTACAGCGCTAACCCCATCACCCGGGTTTCGCAGGTGGTCACCCGGGCTCGATTGAAGGGGACATCCTCCCGGGGGCGGATTGAACTTCAGCGGAAGGGAGAGGTTGTGGCTCTTGTAGACCTACACCGTTTTGAAGAGATGGGGGACCGCCTGGTGAACCCCTTTGTGGAAGATGGGGACATTATACATGTCCCTCCCATGGAGGCATCGGTTACCGTGACAGGAGCGGTCTATGGCTCCGGAATCTATCAACTTCGGATAAGCGCCCTGACCGCCGAACAGACCCGAATAAGCGAAGGGATTTACGAATTGGAGGAAGGGGAGAGGGTGAGCGATCTGATCCAAAAGGCTGGGGGGGTGACTCCGTGGGCAGATTTAGGGAGGGCTTATATTGAAAGATCAAATCCCGATCCGTCTCATCGGGTGAAGATAGGGATTGACCTCTATAGCATCTTAGGGGGAAAAGATTCCTCAAAGGATCTCGAGGTGGTGAATGGGGATATCCTGATGATCCCTTCCCTTGAAGACAAAGTTTATGTAGAGGGAGCGGTCAATCAGCCCGGCGCCTTTATCTATCAACCCAATTTGACTGTGAAGGACTACATCGGTCAGGCGGGAGGAACAACAGAACGGGCAAAACTTTCCGGAATGAAGGTGAGAGGAACAGATGGGTTGACAAAGAAATCTGAGAAAGTTCAAGTCGTGAAACGAGGGGATACCATCATCGTCCCCCGGGTCAATTTTAAATGGTGGCAGGATTACCTGACCGTTGTCACCGCCGCTACCTCTCTTGCCATCGCCTGGCTCACCATCCGCTAATTAACAGTTACCGAATCCGTCTAAGGTGGATCTCCGTTCCCTGAAACGAGTTCAGGGCAAACCCAAGTGTAGGAGA
>JADFOU010000293.1 GCA_022562655.1 candidate division TA06 bacterium | reverse complement strand
CGTGTCGCTACAGGACCTTTTTCTTCCCCCACATCTACCATTGAGGCCATTGACCCTCCTGCTGTCGGCAACCTGAAATTCACGCTCTACCCGCCTTATTACACGAGGCTCCCCAAGCAAACTCTCCAAGGGGGAAATATCGAAGTGATCAAAGGTTCCACCCTCCGCCTGGAGGCAACAAGCACAAAAGAGGTAGTTAAGGCCACAATCCTCCTCGACAAAGGCAGGGAAGTGCCCTTAAAAATCGACGGAAGGAGACTTCGAGGCAAGCTCGTCTTGTTCCGATCCCAGAGGTATCAGATCCTGGTGGAGGACACGCTCGGTTTTCGCAACAACCCTATTTCCTACGAGATTCAGGTCCGGCCGGACGGCTTCCCTACCGTTGAGATTCTAAGACCCACCGAAGATCTTGAAATCAACGGAGATGAGACCCTGCCGCTGGAATTCAGCGGAAGGGATGACTTCGGAATCCAGGAGGTCACCCTGGTCATAAGAATCGGCGATAGGCAGGAGAAGCTCCCCATTCGGAAAGCTGAAAGTAAAAAACTGATCTCCAGGGAGCGGTTCAACTGGGATTTGGGAAAGTTGGGGCTACGCGAAGGAGATGAAGCAATCTACCACCTCGAGGTGCGGGATAATGATACCATTTCCGGTCCTAAGATCGGCTCCTCTCGGGCCTTGAGACTCCGACTGAAAAATCTCAAGGGGGAGCACAGACAGATCGCCGAGATGATCCGTGATCTCTCAGGCCGGATGGTAGATCTCTTGGCCGACCACTTGGAGACGCCTCTATCGGGGGAAAAAGAGCCCCTCGGCCAAGGAGAGCCTGTCGACAAAGACTTTGGGCAAAAACTCGATGAGATGCTGGAGCGCATCGATGCGGTAATGCAGCGGACCGAAAAAGATCGCCTGTCCAACTTTGCCACCTGGTCGGACTTGGAATCGCTCAAACGCAACCTTCGATTCACCAAAGACGATTTACTGAAGAGAAAAGCGCAGGCCTCCTCGCCTCAGGAAGAAGCCACAGTCCACGATGAGATGTCCTCGGAGCTTGAAAGGATGTCTCTGCTCTCAGAGGAGATCAGCAAAAGGATTAATGCCCAAGAGGTGGCCTCTACCGCACAGGACCTCATGAAAAGCAAAGAGCGACTCCTGGACTCCCTGGAAAAACTCAAAAGCGGCGATAAAAATCTCGATGCGATCCTTAAGGAGATCTCTCAGTTGGCCAACCTTCTGGGATCGCTTCAACAGGCCCTGTCCCAGTTCGCCTCCCGTCTCCCCGATGAGTTCATCAACAGGGAAGCCCTCCGCGGGCTCGGTTTTCGCGAGATGTTCTCCGCATTGGAAGAGATCCGTAAAAAACTCATGGAGGGAGACATCGAAGGGGCCATGCAACTGGCACGGGAACTTTTCAATCAATTAGCCTCCATGGTCGCAGCCCTCCAGAATGCCCACCAATCGGCCATCTCCTCCACTATGGGTAGGATGCAGGGAGAGATGATGCGTTCGGCCAACGAGCTCCAGCAGATCGCGCAGGAACAACAGGAAATCCTGATTGCGACCGAAGGGTTTAACAAGGAAAAACTAGGAGAGAGAGAAAAAATTCTAAAGGAGAAGCTGAGTCAATTCGTGGACAAGGCCCATGAAGAGCTTTCCCGTTTAGCTGACCTTTTTCCCGACGAGGAGAGCGAAGGCATAAGCGGCGAAAGGGCTCGCGGAGAGTATCTCGATGAAGCCACTCTCAATAACCTCGTAAAGAATATGATGATACGGCTCCTCGATATGGACCTATCCGGTTTTGCCGAGGTCATGGAATTAGCCCAAAAAGAGCTGGCAAAACAGCGCCGTGCCGAGCAAGAAGAAAAGGGTCGGCAGGCTGAAACCAGCCTCCAAGGGATCAAGGCAGAGATCGAGGCTATCCTGGAGGGACGGCATGTGACTCTGAAAGAAAAGGATAAAAAGAATCTCCGTGATCTCTCCTATCGACAGGGGATCCTTAAAGAGCGAACCGAAGATCTTCATGAGAAGTTGACCAATCTCTTTCAGCTCTTCCCGTCGCTCGACCCCAAGATCACAAAAAATATCCAAGAGGCCGGGAACTCAATGGGAAAGGCGCAAAACCGCCTGAGCGACCTCGATGCAAAGGGCGCCGTCCCGCCGGAGCGTGAGGCCCTAGATCGTCTTTCGCAATCCCAGCAGCAAATGCAAAACTCTATGCAGCAGCTTGCGCAACGTGGACAACTCGGGCGCATGCCGGTTGCCTTTCTCTTCCGCAGGGGCCGGTTCCTACCCTCCGGAATGCTTGTCCCTCTTCCTGGAATGCCCGAGTTCCGCCAGTTTAACGTAGAAGGAGGGATGACCGGACTGGACATGGAAAAATTCCGCCTTCCGGGAAAAGAGGACTACAAGGTACCGCGCAGTTTCCGCGAGGAGATCTTAGAGTCCCTCAAACCGGAGGTTCCCCCTCAGCTCAAAGAGCAGATTGAGAGCTACTTTAAGAATTTGTCAGAGTAAGTCATTGATGAAAAAGGTCCTTTCTTGAAGCGAAATAATTTTCTTTCCCTGTTTTTGTCTCTAGCTTTTTTAACCCTGGCTCTCCCCTCTTTGGGGGCTGAGGTTGAGCTTCCTTCCCCTCTCATCAAGGAGGGAGAGGAACACCTGGAGGCATGGCGTTTGCCTCAAGCCGATGAGATTGCCTCCCGACTAGTCCGTGAATATCCTAAGTCCCCAGAGGCCCTCGATCTTAAGGCCAAGGTCACCTTCTATCAGGGGCGGTATGAAGAGGCCCTGCGCCTTCTCGAAAAAGCCGTAGCCATCGATTCCTCGCACGATCAGCGTCAGGCCTTGCGTCTCTTGACGCAGCTATCTTACGACACGGTAAAGACGCTCAAGCGCTACGAAAGCACGCACTTTCTGCTCTACCTGGATGAAGAGAGGGATGGGATCCTGGTACCGCATGTCCTCGACACTTTGGAGAAAAGCTATCAGGCCATCGGCCGGGCACTAGGCACCTTCCCACAGGCAAAGGTCCGAGTGGAAATAGCGCCAGATGTTCCCTCATTCAATGCCATCTCTACCCTTTCACTCAGGGACATCGAGGAAACCGGGGCGGT
>JADFOU010000017.1 GCA_022562655.1 candidate division TA06 bacterium | reverse complement strand
GTTTATTTTCTTGTGGACTCCTCCAAGCAGTGCTATGCACCCTTAGGCCAATCGCCTCAGTTTCATCCATTCGATTCCAACCTCCTTGTTTTGAGTTTTGATGAGTATCTCCAAACCTTCAACCTCACAAATGGCGAGAGAAATGTCTTGGATGCAATTACTTCCGAGAATTGTAAAAATGGATTTCCTTATTGGTCACCGGACGGAAAAAAGGTGGTCTTCTCCTCTGCACCGCTGGAAATTGTCGGTCTGGTACCTCCCGATGGAGCCTCAAACCTTTGGATTCTCGAAGAAGTAACACAATGAGGAAATGCGTTTTTAAGAAAAGGTGGGTTTCGAATAAACTTTCTTGAAACAAGGAAAGGAATTCAAATAAAATACCTCTAAACCCTTGCATAAAACTGAATACTGACTATACTTATAAGATACGCTATTTTAAGAAGTTGCTGCCTTCAATAAAAGAAGAACTTTAACTTTAGGAAGATGAACCGACTTCCCCAGGAAAAGATTATGGAAGTAAGGGAGGCGACAGATATCGTCGCTCTCCTCTCGGAGTATCTCCCTCTAAAAAAAGCAGGGAGGTCTTTCAAATCCCTCTGCCCCTTCCATGAAGAGAAAACACCTTCCTTTATCGTTTCACCTGAGCGGCAGGTCTATCACTGTTTCGGTTGTGGTATCGGAGGAAATGTCTTCACCTTTTTGGTGGAATCAGAAAAGATCTCCTTTCCAGAGGCGGTGAGGTTTCTGGCAAATAGGGCTGGGATCCCTCTCCCGACCTACGAACCTAGAGAAAGGGATGAGGGACTGGATCGCCTCTACCGGGTGAATGAGCTTGCTTCAAAGTTCTACCACGACCTCTTGACCCGAGAGGAAGGAAAAACTGCAAGGGAATACTTTAAAAATCGAGGGATCACGGAAGAAACTATCCAGACCTTTCGTCTCGGTTACGCCCCCTCCGGCTGGGATCGACTTCTTCAATGGGCACGGAAAAACTCCATCCCCGCCGATGACCTTCATAAGGCAGGACTTGCGATTAAGAGGGAGGAGGGTGGATTCTATGACCGTTTCCGTGAGAGAATCCTCTTCCCCATTATGAACCCCTCAGGAAGAGTTGTGGGCTTCGGGGGAAGGGTGATCCGAGAAGGAAATGAACCCAAATATCTGAATACCCCTGAGACCCCTATCTATCAGAAGGGAAAGGGGCTCTATGGACTCTATCAGACCAAAACAGAGATCCGCAAAAGGGAGAAGGCAATATTGGTAGAAGGGTATACAGATCTTCTCACCCTCTATCAGTCGGGATTTCGGAATGTCGTTGCCTCCCTTGGAACTGCCTTAACGCCGGAACAAGGAAGGCTTCTGGGTCGTTATACTCCTCGGGTTCTCCTCCTCTATGACCCAGATCTCGCAGGAAAAGAAGCCGCCCTCCGTGGGGGTGACCTCCTCCTCCCTCAGGGGCTGGTAGTGGAAGTCCTCTCTCTCGAAAAAGGGAAGGATCCTGCTCTTTTCCTCACAGAAAAGGGAAAGGAGGGTTTCGAGACCTTTCTCAAGGGTTCGAAAGAATTTATCCATTTCAAACTCGACCATCTCCAGGAGAGATACGATGCCAAAAGGGAAGAGGAAAAGATTGTCCGGGAGATGGCATTCACCGTGGGACAGATCAGTGACCCGGTGAGGCGTAGACTCTATGCGGAACGGTTGGGCGAACGGCTTACCCTCCTTCCAGAGACCCTTCTCCAGGCTCTTCCAAAGTCCAAAACACGGGGTTCGCACCCCAAAATCCTGAAAGAGAAAGGAATTGAAGAGGTTGAATTTCGGCTCATCGGGTTGATGAGGCGAAATGAAAAGATCTTACAAGAGGTGAAGACCGCATTAACTCTGGAAGATTTTTCGTCTCCGATGGCGAGAGGGATGATTGATAAAATATTGAAAAATCCAAAGGAGATGGACTCGGCTACCCTCTTGGGACTAAACCTGAGCCATGAGGCAAGGAGTGAACTCTCTGAGATCCTTTTCCTGGAGGATGAATCCTTCAACTTCTATGAAGAGGCAAAGGGTTGCATTGGTAAGATTCGAAGTCATGGAAAAGACGAGAAAAGAAAGGTCATCAAGATAGAGATGAAGAACGCCCAAGGGGAAAAATTGAGAGTCCTCGAACGGGAATATAAAAAAATAAGTGAAGAGATGGCATTGATTCGAAAAGAAACTTAAACCGGAGGGATTCACCCATGGAGGAGAAAGAAAAAGGGGCTGTAAATCTGGAACACCTCATTGAGGAACTCATCGAGCTCGCCAGCGATGATGGCAAGATCTCTTATCAGGAGATCAACGCTCATCTTCCAGATAATCTGGTGACTTCGGAAGAGCTGGAAGAATTGATCCTGAAACTTCAAAATATGGGGTATCACATCCAAGACCTGGTAGAAGAGAAGCCTCCCAAGTTTGAAATAAAAGAGAAAACGTCTCGAGTGAAATTCGATGATCCAGTCCGATTGTATCTTCGGGAGATGGGCAGGGTTCCTCTACTCACTCGAAAGAAAGAGATCGAGATTGCCATGCAGATTGAAGAAGGATATCGTCGGATCAATGTAGCCATCTTCTCATCAATGGATACAATCAAGAGTTATTACGAGCAGCAAGAGCCCCTCTCAAAAGGAGAACTTCCAGTCGCGGAGATCATTCAAGTAGATACCAGTGCTTGGCCCCCTCGTTATTCTGGCTGGAGAGAAAAGTATAAGATTCTCCGAATGATGCGTACCCTCCAGAAAATATCCGGCGAGATGATGAAAATACAAGAGGACTCTAAAGGAGTTGTAGAGGGGTTCAAGAGGATTCAAGAAATCGAGAGGAAATTTCGACTTTCGACGGATGAGATCTCGAAACTCTCCAGAACTTGGAGCAAAATCGAAAGAGGGGTGAAAAGAGATCTCGGTTTCTCCAGAGATGAAATTCTCCAAGCTGCCAAAGTGATCCGTCAAATTCAGAAGGAACTTGAGCGGATCCGAAAGGCGGCAAAGATATCCCTCGGTACTAAAAAGACAAGGGAAGAACTTCAACGGGAGTTACTGGAAGCCACTGGAAAGATATTGGAGGTTCTCCGAAGAAGAACGATTGATAGGGTTCTTGATTTCTCTATCACCCATAAACAGCGGGCAAGATGGGTATGTCAAATGAGGGAAACCTTGGAGAGGATAAATGAGGGTGAAAAGAGGCTCAAGAAAGAGGAGGAGAAATGGTCTCTCTCTTCGGAGGAGATCCTGAAGGTCTCAAGAAGGTGGAGTAAGATCGGAAAGGAGATCGAGAAAAAGACTGGATTGACTCGAGGGGAAGCCCTCTCCACGGCGAAGGAGATTCGACAGATCCACAGAGAATGGGAACAAATCCAAGAAGGTACGATGCTCGAAATAGAGACCTTCAAGAATTTGATGGAGACTATCAGAAATTCTGAAAGAGAGATACGTCATTCAAAACAGTCGATGGTCGAGGCAAATGTTCGACTGGTCATCAGCATAGCGAAAAGATACACAAATCGAGGTTTAGAGTTTATGGATCTGATCCAGGAGGGAAATAGTGGCTTGATGAAATCAGTCAACAAGTTCGACTATCGGAAAGGGTACAAGTTCAGCACCTATGCGACCTGGTGGATCCGGCAGGCCATCACCCGAGCCATTGCAGATCAAGCCAGAACCATTCGGGTTCCTGTGCATATGATTGAGATCATGCACAAAGTGATTCGTACTTCTCGAGGGTTTGTTCAAGAATTTGGAAGGGAACCCACACCGGAAGAACTTGCACACCGTATGGAACTCCCTATGGAAAAAGTGGAAAGTGTCTATAAAGTCGCTCAGGAGACGATTTCCCTGGACCGTCCCATCGGGGAAGATGGGGAGTCCCACTTTGGGGATTTCATCGAAGACCGAAAAGAGATCTCACCCGCTCACTCCGCCGCCCTCATGATGCTTCAAGATCGACTCCGAAAGGTGATCTCCACCTTGAGCCGGAGAGAACAGAAGATCCTTCAACTCCGATTTGGCTTGGAAGATGATTATCCAAAGACCTTGGAAGAGGTAGGGATGATCTTCGAGGTCACCCGGGAAAGGGTGAGACAGATCGAGGCGAAGGCCTTGAAAAAGCTTCGACACCCAACGCGGTCGAGGGCTCTCAGGCCATTCCTTGAGATGCCGGAATGAAACTCAAAATAGTTGGCAGCAGCAGTGGTAGGAAAAGGATGGTGGCAGTTGCCCGATTCGGGCAGGCCGGTGACTTTACCGCTACAAAAAATTAATCCTCCTCCGATAAGACAAGAACTCAGACGTCACAATTCTATAAGAAACCGCTAAGGGTGAAAAACTCTTTGGCGGTTTTTTTTAGAAAAAATGTCTTTTCCCTTTAGCTAAGATAATTTGGAGTAATGAAAACGTTACAATCGTGTAAAGAATCATACACTCTCTTCTCGTTTCCCTCGTAATATCAAAATAATAAGTTATGAAATCTCAAAAGTTTAAAAGATGAAAGCTCCTTCCAAGAAGATGGCACGATTTTTGCTGATAATACTCACTGATAGTAAGGATGAGTTGATGAGAGAATATTCGACCCTTCGACTAACTCAGGATTTTCAACAGTGATGTAAAATGAGGTTATGACAACCGAAGCCATTTCAAATTTCAACCGAGAATAGAAAATATCCAATTGTCTTAACGTCAAATGTAAAGATCTGCCTCTATAGCTCACAAGAGGAGGAGGTGCCATGGTATGCTGTGCCAAAATCTGGAGTATGGTTTCCGCTCTGCTAATCGTACCTGTCTTTCAAACTCAAGCCAAGCCTCCCCCCCAAGATCCCCTTCCCTGGGGGGGAAAAATAGTCTTTGGGTATTGGGTTAGGGTTGACGACGCTCCGGGGTTCTCAACCCACGCCGCTGACCATCCCATCACGGTATTAGATGATAGTCTCAACATTTATGTTGTCTGGCAGGACGACAGGGGAAATGATGCTTTCTACGATATCTATTTCGCCATCTCCAGAGACACAGGGACGACCTTCACGACTCCAAATATCCCTCTCAGCAGCTCGCCGGATACCAACGATATCAATCCCTGGCTCGATGTAGACAGTGAGGGGAACATCTATGTGGTCTGGCAGAGTTGGATCGACAATATGTGGAAGATCTACTTCACCCAATCCACTGACGGTGGATTATCTTTCACCACAGCAGACACACTGAGGGGGGTGCAGGTAGTCAATGACTTCGACTCTGGCGTAAACTTCGGCCCTCAACCTAAAATTGCAGTGGACAGCTGGAGCGACACCACTACCTACATCTATGTTGTTTGGGCGGACAATCGAACCGGGAGTATTCAAATCCGCATAGCCTATTCGACTGATGGAGGAAACAACTTCCAGGATCTCGGAATAGTTGACAATAATCCGAGCAGCGTGAATCGGCATCCCTACATTTCCCTGGACGACAGCGGATGGGTATACGTTGCCTGGGCAGGAGGGACAGGAGGTTCTAACCAAGATCCCCATCCCTATATCTACTTCAACAAGTCAAATGATCATGGCCAGACATTTATGGGTGTGGATGTCAAGGTAAACGATGAGGATACGCAGCACTACAGAGGGAATCCCGCCGTTCTTGTCAACAGGAACAACGGGAACATCCTGATGTGCTGGGAAGACTCCCGACGAGCTGGAGGTAACGCAAATCCCGATCTCTGGTTTGCAAGCTCGGCTGATGCGGGGAGCACGTTTTCAGCCAATGTGAGAGTCAACTGGTGGGATCCAGATACTTCGCTTCGCTACGAGAACTTCCGCCCAGACATCTCCATTGATCCCACAGGGATTATGGTAGTTGGCTGGCACAGCAATCCAGCCGTGTCTGGCACCTTTGGGATCTACATGACTGCTTATTCGGACAGTCTTGGATCCTTCATCTCCTCTCAGTCTCTGGCCAATACGTACACCGGAACATCCGGAGGTAATTTTGGAAATGCCTTTTATCCTCCAAGTCTCAAGGTTGCCCTGGTCGATACGGTGACCAATTTCTTCTTGGTCTGGCAGGACTTTTCGGAGGATCCATCCGGAAACATCTATTTCGTCAGGGGTTGGGTGGTGAAGACCTTGGCTGCTCCAAATTTAGATAACCTAAAGGTCTACCCAATCCCATACAAGCCCTATGTGGGTCACCAGAGGATCTACTTCTCCGGTCTAACTGGAGAGGCAACTGTAAGGATCTACGACATCAGTGGAAATCTTGTGGAGGAGATTGAGGAGAGAGATGGAGATGGCTCGGCTACCTGGGATGGAGATGTGGCCAGCGGAATCTATATCTACTATATCTCCAATCCCCAGGGGGAGAAGAAGCTGGGTAAGCTATCGGTGATAAGGTAGTTACAGTAATGTAGGGAAAAGGAGGTTTTAATGAAAACGAAATGGGTTCTCTTAGCCGTTTGGGGGTCCCTGCTCTCCCCCCTTCCGCTATCTGGAGGGGAGCCAGGAAGCGCGGGGGCGGTCTTCCTCAAACTGGGGGTTGATGGGAGGGCGATAGGAATGGGCGAGGCGCACACCGCCCTGACTGACAATGTGAATGCCCTCTATTGGAACCCAGCAGGAATTGCCGGACTCAGAGGTCCTCAACTTGCTTTCATGCACAACTTTCACTTTCTGGACATGCGCCATGACTATCTGGGCATTGCCTCGCCTGTGGGTAATGGGGGTAGTGTTGGGTTAGCCGTCAACTATTGGGCATCAGGGACAATCATGGGCATGGACGAGAACGCATTGCCCACATCTGAGTTTTCCGCCTGGGATCTTGCTGTGGGTCTCTACTATGCCCGTGAAGTAAGCAGGCTTATATCCGTTGGGGGAGGTTTAAAGACGATCATTGAGAAGAATGAAGAGGAGGGAGGGTCTGCTTTTGCTGTAGATGCTGGGGTCATTCTTAAGCCTCCCCAGACCGGGGTCAGTTTCGGAATAACGGTTCAGAACCTGGGGACAAATCTGAAACTCGTTCAAGAGAGCTATCCCTTGCCTCTCACCTTAAGGATGGGAGCCGCCGGGAAGATCCCCGAGGTTGGATTGGTGTTGGCCGCTGATCTCAGTGTCCCGAATGACGACCAAGCCAGCCTTTCAGTTGGTGCTGAGTACGAGATCGCCCCACTTTTCGCCATCAGGGCTGGCTACAAGAGTGGCTCAGACCTTGGTGTTCTTTCTGGACTGAGGGCAGGATTTGGCTTCATATTCCAGAAGATAGGTGTTGACTACGCGTATGCCCCCTATGGAGAACTCGGCAACTCCCACAGGGTGAGCCTGCTTGTAAAGTTATAGCCGACATGCATGTAACAAAAGGTAATTTCTAGACATTTGATATACCCGACATCGAAAAACGGTTCTTCAGTAGGAAGGAATTGACAGGAAAATCTTTGGCAACAATAAAAAATTAAGGTCTAACATATAAAATCATTTCTAATTTCACCAAAAAAAGAAAACTACAAGAGATCCTCATGTCAATTGTATAAATTTGACCCTTTGACTTTTCAGTAATGCAGACTTTTGACTGTAAACTATGAATAGTAGGTAGTAGATTGGGGATAGGAAACAGACCTTTTCTCCTCTTTTTCTTGAAAAGCCCTCTTCGGAGGGCTAAAATATTGCCCGATCTATAAATTTCATGACATTTGCCATCCCTCCATGACTAAAATCCCCTGATCGAATCTCCTCCAGACATGAACTTTTTCTATTAAAGTCTATGCTACTGAGACTTACGAAATGTCTCCCTCAATTTGGAGAAGTGGCACATTTCTTGCATTTTCTACGGATAGGACATATATTGATAATGAAGAGAAACCTTCGGGAGGTAAAATGTGTTATTATAATGGACAAACAATGAAGAAGAAGAGGTTTTGATAACCATGAACAGTAAAGAAGATATCTTATTCCGTCCCTGGAATGAACTTCAGAACCTGCAGAATCATAAACTGCATGATTTTATTACCCGACACCTCTATCCTTTCAGCCCCTATTATCGCAACATCTTCGATGAAAATAAAATAAAACCAAAGGATATTAAGACTGTTGAGGATCTTCAGAAGCTCCCCTTTACCTCTAAAAAGGACTTTATCGCTTTACAGAGGGAAGAGGATCCCCAAAAGAAACTCGCCTTCCTTCTTCAACCCAACAAAGAACTCATCAAGAAATTCCTCCCTAAAAGCGAGCTGATCAAATTTTTCTCTTCGAGAATTTTCCATGGAAAAGAATATCTCGAAAATTGCTTGGAAAAAGAATATCGGCCAATCTTTCTAACGGCCACTGCAGGCACTACAAACCTGCCCTTACCTTTTCTCTATACAAGTTTCGACTTAGAGAACCTAAAAGTTTATGGGAGTAGACTTATTGAAGTTTTTGATATCAAAAAAGACCAGAGAGTAATGAATGTCTTTCCCTATGCGCCTCATTTAGCCTTCTGGCAGACGGTCTTTGCCGGTTTTTCTGGTAATATATTTATCATCAGTACAGGAGGAGGGAAGACCATCGGTACAGAAGGAAATATCCAGACACTCCTTAAAGTAAAGCCACAATATTTAATCGGTGTTCCCAGCTATGTCTATCATCTATTAAAGACTGCCAGAGAACAGAATTGTAATTTAAGTTCTCTCAATTGTATCGCTCTGGGAGCGGCTCGTGTCCCGAAAGGGTTTAAACTAAAAATTTCTAAGTTTCTCGATGAAATGGGAGCCTCACAAGTCAGCGTAATCGGTACCTACGGCTTTACTGAATCTCGCTGCGCCTGGGCTGAGTGCCCTACAGATATAGAAACCTCTAGTGGTTATCATTCCTATCCTGACAAAGAGGTGTTTGAAGTGATTGACCCGGAAACGGGTGAGGTAAAAGGTGAGGGAGAAGATGGAGAACTTGTCTATACGAATATAGACGCTCGCGGCACCTGTGTGTTGCGCTATCGTACAGGAGATTTGGTCAAAGGAGGGGTTCTCTATTCTCCCTGTCCTCATTGCGGCAGGACAGTTCCAAGAATTTCCAGTGACATCGTCCGCGCCTCCAATGTTAAAAACGTGCAACTCTCCAGGATAAAGGATACAATAGTTGATCTCAATACCTTAGAATACCTTTTGGAAGATAAAGAGGAGATCGATGACTGGCAGATTGAGATTGTAAAAAAGTGTAATGACCCTTATGAGGTGGATGAATTGATCCTTTATGTTAGCCTTCTCAAGGAGGTCGACAAAGAAGAGTTTACCACACGTTTAAACCAGGAGGTATGTTCCAGTTCAGAAGTTTCTTTTAACAGAATTCATTTTGTTTCACGCAAGGAGATTCAGCAGAGGATCGAAATAGAATCAGCGGTTAAGGCAATTAAGATCGTGGATAAAAGACCCGGAGTCTGAAGATTGGGGAGAAATACGGTATGGGAAGAATCGCGATTGTTGAGGGGATACGAACACCCTTTGTGAAAGCCTGGACATTGTTTGAAGAACTTTCTGCCCAGAAATTAGGGACGCTCTGTGTCCGTGAGCTTTTAGAAACGACCCACCTGAATCCACATTCTGTAGATGAGGTAATTCTGGGGGCAGTTGCCCAACCTGTTGAGGCCGTCAATATTGCCCGGGTGGTCAGCCTGTATGCGGGTATCCCCGAGGAGAAAAGGGCATATACAATCAGTAGAAACTGCGCCTCAGGGTTTGAGTCTGTCACCAGTGCCTATGAGAAGATACAATGTGGTTTCGATGAGATCGTTATTGCCGGGGGTACAGAGTCGATGTCCAATATCCCCCTTCTTTTTGGCAAAGAGATCACAAACATACTGGTGAAGTTGAATAAGTCCAAAAGCCTGATGGAGAAGTTGAAGCTCCTTTTCCTCATGAGACCTCGATACTGGAAGCCCGTGCCGGGTCTTGCCCTTGGGCTTACCGACCCGGTCTGCGGCCTGAATATGGGACAGACTGCAGAAGTTTTGGCCAAGGAATTCGGCATAACCCGGAAAGAGCAGGACGAGTTTGCCTTAATGAGCCACAAAAGGGTCGTCGAAAACCGTACCAAACTGCGAGAAGAGATCACGCCCGTTATCGTCCCGCCCGAATTTGACATTGTCGTTGAGGACGACTACGGCCCAAGAGAAAATCAAACTCTGGAAGCCCTCAGCAAACTCAAACCCTACTTCGAAAGAGTTACGGGTACCGTTACGGTAGGGAATTCCTGCCAGGTTACAGATGGTGCCTGCGCCCTTCTCATAATGAAAGAAGAAAAAGCACGACAAATGGGATATGAGCCATTAGGAACTATATCCGCCTATAGCTATGTGGGGGTGAAGCCTCATAAGATGGGCATTGGGCCAGCCTATGCGATACCCGTCGTGTTGGATAAGGCGGGTCTTACCTTAAAGGATATCGATTTAATTGAAATTAATGAGGCGTTTGCGGCGCAGGTGATCGCTTGTATCCGGTTGCTCAGCTCAAAGAAATTCGCAGAAGAAAGTCTCTCCTCCTCCCTGCCTTCGGGACAGATTGAGCTGGAAAAATTGAATGTAAACGGCGGGGCAATCGCTCTGGGGCATCCTGTAGGCACAACCGGTTCAAGATTGATTTTGACATTGCTGAAAGAGATGAGAAGAAGAAACGCCAAGTTTGGGCTTGCATCTTTATGTGTGGGGGGAGGACAAGGCGGAGCCATCATTTTGGAAAGATAGAAATGAGCGCATTTCATTTAAAGATCCGAGATAAAATCGCCATCCTTGAATTTGACCAGCCCGATTCCAAGGTGAACGTATTGAATTCAGACTCGATGGAGGAATTCGCCGACACCATCAATATACTGACCAATAAACCGAAATCTGAGGTCCAAGCACTTCTGATGACAAGTAAAAAAGAGGGTGTCTTTATCGCTGGCGCTGATATCCAAGAGATCGAGCATATTCGTTCCGTTGAAGAAGCCAAAGAGAAGGCTGAAAAAGGGAAAGAAATTCTAAATTCCCTCCAAAATTTCGATCGCATTACCATAGCCGTAATCAACGGAGCATGTTTAGGAGGTGGATTGGAATTGGCTCTTGCCTGTCAATACAGGGTTGCCAGTTTCGGGTATAGGGTTAAGATCGGACTCCCAGAAGTCAATTTCGGGATCCTGCCGGGTTTGGGCGGAACCCAGAGGCTTCCCAGATTGATCGGACTCACTCGGGCGCTGACGATGATTCTTTCCGGCAAAATCATTTCGGGCAGAGAGGCTTTAAGAGTTGGGTTGATCGATCGATTATTTCCCGAGGCAAGACTTATGGAGGAATCCCTTGACTTTGTCTATGGTCTTTTAGAGGGGAAAGAGAAGGTCAATAGAAGGCGAAAGAAAAGAGTTTCTCAGATCTTTCTTGAAAATACACCTTTTGGCAGAGCGATTCTCTACAGTCAGGCAAAGAAAAATGTCCTTCGAAAGACAAAAGGCTTTTATCCAGCGCCCCTTAAAGCACTGGAGGTCATCAAGAACACGTACGGTAAAAACGGTCCAAAAGGGTTTCTCCTTGAAAGCGAATCATTCAGCGAATTAGCGGTAACGGATGTATCCAAAAATCTGATCAAGGTGTTCGCTCTGAATGAGGAGTTCAAGAAATTCCCCTGGGTGAGGGATCCCATCCAACCCGTAGAGATTCATAAATGCGCCGTCGTGGGTGCCGGAGTCATGGGGGGAGGCATAGCGCAACTCTTGAGCTACTATGATATTCCCACAAGGATCAAAGACATCCATTACGATGCGCTCAAGAAGGCTTTACATACGGCCAGGGGAATTTATGATTCTGCTCTAAAAAAGAGAAGACTAAAAAAGAATCAAGTCGATATTAAATTGGGATTCATTTCTCCGACAATCACCTACAAGGGTTTTGAAAATGCAGATTTGATTATCGAGACAGTCGTAGAAGAATTAGCTGTGAAGCAAAAGGTATTCGAAGAATTAAGTCAAATTGTCCCTCGCCAGGCAATCATTGCCTCAAATACTTCATCTCTTCCCATTACCCAGATAGCTGAGGCGACTCATTCAGAAGACAGGGTAGTGGGCTTGCATTTCTTTAATCCTGTACATCGAATGCCTTTGGTGGAGATCATAAAATCCAGCAAGACCAGTGATCAGACGCTAGCCACGGTTATCGCCTTTGCGCGGAGATTGGGCAAGGTGGTCATTGTCGTCAAAGATGGGGTTGGATTTTTGATCAACAGAATCCTCCTTCCCTATATAAATGAGGCAGCTTTTTTACTGGAGGAAGGAATGAGGATAGAGCGTGTTGATCAAATTGCCCGCAATTTTGGTATGCCGGTAGGTCCCCTGGAACTGGCAGATGAGGTGGGAATTGATGTGGGAGTCAAGGTAGCCAAGAGATTAGAAGATGCTTATGGAGAAAGGATGCGCGTTGCATCAATCCTTGAAAAAGTTCAACAAAAAGGGTTGTTGGGCAAAAAAACACAGCAGGGGTTTTATCTTCACAAGAGAAAGAGAAAAATTCCCAATCCCGATATTTATCAAATGATGAACTCCTCCATTCAAAAAAAAATATCTGATGAAGTTGCCCTGAAAAGGATGATCTATACGATGATCAATGAAGCTGCTCGGTGCCTTGAGGAGAAAGTTGTGGACCGACCCCGGACGATTGATATCGGAATGATCCTGGGTACAGGATTTCCTCCTTTTCGCGCAGGATTATTGAGGTATGCTGATTCTGTGGGAATGGAAGCCATTGTAAGAGACCTTCAGCACTTCGAAAAAATGTGGGGACGTGAACGGTTTAAACCCTGTGATTGCCTAATCGAAAAGGCAGAGAAAAAGCAATCATTTTACTGTTAGTGTGAAAATGGTTAAATAGGAGGTTGGGTGACTACGGAGATTATTGATAAAAGGTTGGATAAGGAGAGAAGAGAGTCCTTAGAACTCATTGAGGAATCCCGCCAAGAGGAATGGAAATACCCCAGCTTTGTCTCCCGATTGTTTCAGGGGGCGGTAGATTGGAATCTGATCTATCCTTTTCCAGAACAATCCAGAAAAGACAAAGAAGAAGGAGAGCTGTTTTTGAGAAAATTAGAAGAATTTTTAAAGGCGCACCTGAACCCGGATGAGGTTGATGTGACAAGGAAAATCCCCAAAGAGGTCATCGAAGGGCTCTGCGAAATGGGCGCTTTTGCCATCAAGATTCCAAAAGAATATGGTGGTTTAGGACTCAGTCAGATAAACTACAACAAGGCTATCCACCTGATCAGTAGTTTTTGCGGATCGACGGCAGCGCTTCTATCGGCTCACCAAAGTATCGGTGTGCCTCAGCCGCTATTACTTTTTGGCACTGAGGAGCAGAAAAAGAAATATCTTCCGAGATTCCGGCAGGGAGCAATTTCAGGCTTTGCCCTGACTGAACCAGATGCAGGCTCAGATCCGCGGATGATGAAAACCACTGCCACTCCGATAGAGGGTGGTGAATACTATTCGATCAATGGAGAAAAACTATGGTGCACCAATGGAAATATCGCTGATCTCTTGGTGGTCATGGCACACACTCCACCTAAGATTATTGATGGCAAAGAGAGGAAACAGATAACCGCTTTTATTGTAGAGACAAATACCCCGGGATTTGAGGTGGCTTATCGCTGTAATTTTATGGGGCTAAACGCCATCCAGAATGGACTGATTCGATTTCATAACGTGAAAGTGCCCAGAGAAAATATTATTTTCGGAGAGGGGCAGGGGTTAAAATTAGCCTTTGTTACCCTGAACACCGGCCGCCTGGCTCTGCCGGCAGGAGTGCTGGGAATCAGTAAATGGTGTCTTTGGGTATCCCGAAAATGGGCAAAAGAAAGAAGACAATGGGGCTCTTCGATCGGTGAACATGAAGCGATTGCCTCAAAACTTTCAACGATCTCAGCGACGATTTTTGCTATGGAGGCAATCACCTGGTTGACTTCTATTATGGCCGACAATAAAAAATTTGATATCCGCCTGGAAGCGGCTATGGCAAAACTTTTTTGCTCTGAAGAAAGTTGGAAGATTGTGAATGAGGCAATTCAGATTCGAGGAGGCCGAGGCTATGAGACAGGACCTTCCCTTTCAGGGAGGGGAAAAGTGGGCTTTCCGCTGGAGCGAGCGCTGCGCGATATGCGGTTAAATACTATCGTTGAAGGTTCGAGCGAGATCATGCATCTATTTATTGCCAGAGAAGCGCTGGACTTTCACATAAAAAAAATGAAACCCCTTCTGGATCTCAAAGTCTCGAAAGTACGGAAGATCCAAGAAGCCTTTTCCATTGGAATGTACTATACGTTCTGGTATTCCAGATTATGGATTCCTACTCTTTGGCATGGCGAGATTGAGCTGGCCAAACCCCTTTATTCTCATATGAAGTTTGTGAAACAAACAGCCAGGCGACTGGCGAGAGGACTCTTTCATAAGATGATGTTTTATCAGCAGAAGCTTGTTCACAAACAAAATATCATCAACCGGTATGTTGACATTGGAACGGATCTCTTCGTCATGTCCTGTGTGTGCTCTTATGCGGATCACCTACTGAAAGAGGGGGGGAAAAAAGAAAATTGTTCGAAATTGGCTGATCTATTTTGTCGCCAGGCAAGGAAGCGTATCCAAAGACACTTTCAGGACGTTCGTCATAACGATGACCGGTTGTTAAACACTATTGCCAAGAAAGTTCTTGCAGGTGAATATGAATGGCTTGAGAATGATATAATCAAGGAAGGGAAGAAATAGAGGATGTGGGTTTGAAGAGATCTTGACGAAAAGGTTTAAAGGAGTCAATCATTGTTTATGCCCAGACATCCAAGACTGGAATGGATGAGAGAATATGGGTCAACGAACCGTTCACTGGATAACGAAAGTCTTTATCCCACATATAAAAACCCCTTTGACCAGATTGTCAAAGGGGTTAAAAAATGATTGGAGCACCTTCTTGGACGATGTCAGAACTTTTTTGGATGAAGTGCCGGATTATCAAAATCCCGAAT
>JADFOU010000292.1 GCA_022562655.1 candidate division TA06 bacterium | reverse complement strand
TCAGCGATGGTATCGCCAGTTTTTCCAGTAGAGGTCCCTCCACTTGGGAGTCTACCCCTCCCTGGAATGACTATCCCCTCTCCTCCGGGGGTCTTCTGGATCCTGATGTGGCGGCTCCGGGTGTCTCCATTCGATCCCTTCGGCATGACAGCAATGTGGGATATAGAACTGATCGGAACCTCCATGTCCTGTCCTCATGTGGCAGGGCTTGTCGCCTTGATGCTCTCCAAGAACCCCTCCCTCACTCCTGCAGAGTTAGACTCCATTATGGAGATGACCGCTCTGGATCTGGGGACTCCGGGGAAGGACAACACCTTTGGAGCGGGGCGGATCGACTGCTGTGCAGCGATCAATGCGGTTCCTCCCTTGGCGACCCCTTGGATCGGCCGCCTGAGTCACCAAATTGATGACTCAGGAGGAAACAACGATGGGGTATGGGATGCGGGAGAGACGATCGATCTCATCGTAACATTAATGAATGTCGGTGCCAATGCCACCAATGTCCAGGCGGAACTCTCGGCTGGTGGAGACCCTCTCGTCACTCTGGTGGATAGTTCAGCTACCTTTGGAAATATCGCCCAAGGAGATTCAGCAGACAACAGTTCGAATCCGTATGTCCTCACCCTGGATCTCTCTGCCTGTCCTGGTTATACCGTCTACTTCACTCTCAACATTACTGCCGACCCCGGATTTTCCAGAGATGTCTTCTTCAGCGTCCCAACAGGGAGTTCACCTGCATCTTCCGCCGACCACAACGCCTGGAATGGAATCTTCACCATAACAGAGAATGGTGCACTTGGGTTTGAAGATATTCCGCCAGCTCCGGGACAGGGATTCCGTTATCCAGGGGCAGGGACGAACTGGCTCTACTATGGGGCCTTTGCCATTGGAAACTCCTCTTCCTATGTGGCGGATCGATTCTATGGCGAAGGAGACGACTTCGATGTCATCCTCTGCGATGCCCTCACTTTTGGACAAACGGTCTACTCCGATCAGGATGGACTGGTGAATTACATAGATTCTGGGCACCCTGCACCAAGGAGTGTGAAGGTCACTCAGGACTCCTGGGCATGGTCGGATCCAAACATTGATGACTTCGTCATTATGCGCTACACCATCCAGAATGAAGGCATTTCACCGGTGAGCGGGCTTTATGTGGGTCAGTTCATGGACTATGACATTCCGGACTTTGATGCTCAGAATAATCAAGCAGAGATCGTCCCTGGAGACAATCTTGCCTATATGTATCACGCCACAAACCTCAGTTATTCCTATGTGGGGGTCTGTCTACTGGATCCCACACCATCTGCCAATCTGAGCGTCATCGACCACGACCTCTATGTCTATCCTCCCGGTGAGCCCAGTGAACAGACAAAAATCAACTTCCTGAACGGGACCTATAGTTTCCCTTCCAGCAACAGACCCTTTGACTGGTCCATCGTCGTCTCCGCGGGTCCCTTTAATCTGGGTCCAGGTCAGAGCCAGGTCGTCGCCTTTGCCATTTTGGGTGCAAACGACCTTGCGGACCTTCAGACTCACTGCCAGAGAGCGGACTCCCTCTACGATACCACGGTCGGGGTGGAAGAGAGCACGAAGCAGGAAGTTCAAAGATCGAAGTTTGCTCTCCATCAAAACTTCCCCAACCCATTCTCTGCCTTAGGCAGACCCACTGCCATCCGCTACTCTCTCCTCACCCAGGGAGAGGTAACCCTCAAGGTTTACGACATCTCAGGACGAATGGTGCGGACTCTGGTGAACGGGAAAAAGGAGGCTGGGCCTCATGTCATCCTCTGGGATGGGAGGGATGAACTGAGGAATGAGGTCTCTTCGGGGATCTACTTCTACCGGATAGAGGCTGGCGACCTCCGGGCGACGAAGAAACTGACCCTACTCAAATAAGCTTCATCTATTTAAAGTAATAAAGAAGGGGCGACCGAAAGGTCGCCCCTTCTTTATCTTTTGGAACAGAGTGGACGGGCCCTCCTTCTCCCGCAGAAGAATTTCGAGACAACTGCCATCCTTTCATGACTGAAATCCCCTGATCGAATCACTTCCAAGAAGAATTTTCTTCTTACTAATTCCTTCTACTGGTTCACTTATTCATTTTCTCCGTGGGAAGGGAAAAGTGGCACATTTCTTGCATATTTTACAGAGTCGGAAAGGGGAGAATCCTCCAGTAATAAAAGAAGAGGTGGATCATGAAGAAATATACAATATTTGTTTTTTTATTGTTTCTGACTCACCCCCTCTTCGGGGCTCAAGGAGAAAGAGGGGTGATCACCCCAGGTCTTCAGGCGAAGCTGAATGAGGTCGGTCCACGGGAACTGATCCGGGTCAAGATCTCCATGGAGGACCAGATCGATCCAGTCGCTGTGGAAAGACTTGTTGCTGGGAAGAGCATGGAAGACCGGAGAAAGATTGTGATCGCGGAGTTGAAAAGGCTCGCTGAGACAAGCCAGAAGGAGATTCTCACCTATTTACGGGAACAAGAGAAAGACACCGCTGTCAAGGATCTTCAATCCTTATGGATCAACAACATGATTGCAGGGAAGATGAGTAAGGGAGTGATTGAAACGATTGTGAAGATGGATGGGATCCAGACGATTGACGAGGATCCATTGATCAAGATGATCGAAACTTCATACTCTGGAGAGGATCCACCTAAGATCACCAGCATAGAATGGAATATCACCCGTGTGGATGCACCCTGCGCATGGTCTCAAGGCTATAGGGGTCAAGGTGTGATTGTAGGGAACATTGACACCGGGGTGAACTACAACCATTCGGACTTGGTGAACCATTTTTGGCGGAACGACGCCGAGTTCTTTGGAATTACGGGTGTGGATGATGATACCAACGGGTATGTGGATGACATCTGGGGGTATGACTTCTCCAACAACGATGGGGACCCAATAGACGACCATGGCCACGGCACCCACACGGCAGGGACGGTAGCAGGAGACGGGTCAGCAGGCGATACGGTAGGAGTTGCCCTTGAGGCTCTGATCATGGCGATCAAGGTCCTGAATCAATTTGGGTCTGGATCTTGGACAGCCATCTTCAACGGGGTTCAGTATGCTCTGGACAACGGCGCTCAAGTTCTCACCCTTTCCATAGGGGGAGCCCCTGGCTTCTCGACGGA
>JADFOU010000291.1 GCA_022562655.1 candidate division TA06 bacterium | reverse complement strand
TTATTATTCAAATAGAACTTGAATCGTATAAATCTTCAAAACCTTGTGCGCCTTGACATCTACAACGAACTGGAGGGCTACACCTGCGAAAATCTCCGAATCAGGGAGTACGGCGAAATATCGAAGAATCACTTTCTCTCTCTTCTCATCCAGAGAACTGAAATCGTATTGAAAGGTGAGATTCTCAGGAATGTCCACAGAAAAATATGCCATAATCTTCTCCATCATTTCTGGATTCCCCTCAATGTCTCCCCGAATATTGCTGATCAAATTGTCATAATCTGAAGGAGATTCAATCTTTCGACTGGCATAAGGAGCCCTTCCCTTCGTCACAAAAGAAAAATCTCCCTCCTCAATCTTCTCCACCCATTTCTCATTCCCAGAACAGGACAGAAGAATAAAAAAAGAGGCGGTTATAAAAACCGCCCTGAGAGAAGTATTATATATGTTTTCTATCATAGTATCTTTAATTAAAACTCATATGCAACTCCCAATCGAATTCTCCGTCTAGGACCCACAACTGAAGGGTCCCGATGCTTTCCACCAGCAGCCTTCACAAAATCTGCACCGGGCTCATCCTTATTACTCCAGTATTCAACAAAATATCGTACTTCATCAATAATTGTAAGGAGGTTGTTGGGCTTGTCGAAGATGTTGAGGATCTCAGAGAAAAAGGATATCTCGGTTCCATAAAATTGAAACCCCTTCCTGACCTTCAAATCTGTAGTAATTGTATAAGGCATCTTCAACTCGTTGATCCGCGCGATCCGGTAATTAGGGAATGAGGGAGGAGGGGTCCAGCGCATCCCGCTCTCATATTTGGTTAGAACATTGATCCCCAAGTTGTCGAAAAACCCAACACCCAGGATCTTCTCATCAGGTGGCACATCAAATCCCACATTGAGAGCAATGGAGTGGCGCTGGTCCCAATCTAAGGGATTTTGGGTTATAGGGATATCATAGCCTCCCCAGATAAAGTCGTAGTTCTGGCGGCTGGAGGAACTTATCCCTTTCGCAATGGAATAAGTATAGTTGAGAAAACCAGACCAGAACCTCATGGGCGCCCCAGCCCACTTCTTCAAAGCCAATTCGATCCCCCAGACGCTACCCTTGTCACTATTTGTGTAGAGTCCATACCAGTTACCTAGGGTGTAGTGGATTTGTACTATGTTAGTTAGATTTGTGATATCTTTATAATAACCGGCAGCATTCACTCGAAAATTTTCCGTGAAGGTGTGCTCAATCCCTACCTCAGAGGAGATTGTCCTCTCAGACTGAAGATTGGGATTTCCCATAATCCCAAAGGCACTCGTAAGGATGTAATTCATATTTTGATACATATATGAGAACCGAGGAATCTGGAAGTAGTGGCCATAGGTGATGTGGAGGACATCCCGAGAGGTGAGAGGGCGAGAGATCCCCAATCGGGGACTTAATTGAAACTTGGTGGACGCAGGGCGTGGGTTATAGATGACCCCTCCATCACGCCACAAAGAATCTGGGACAGGCTGGGTCGAATCGGCAGGAAGCATCGCATTGGGATCAAGATAATCTGCCCGAAGACCGGCATTCACAACCATCCCCAGATACTCCATCTTATCCTGGAGATAAATGCCCAACTGATGAGGAAAGACCCGAAAGTCATCTCGATAAAGGTTGTCTCCGGAGGCTACATCCGCCAGGAAGTTATAAATGTCGAAGTACCTCGCCTCTACACCTGATTTCACGAGATGCCTTTTGGCTACCTGACTTGTGAGATCGGCCCGAAGGGTGGTGGTCGTCTTTTTATCTTCATGATAATTGTACCGATTATTCCCGCTGGTCCACCAGCCCGAGACAAGGGTATCGGGACCCTGGACGACACCCCGTTCATCCTGATATCGCTCTGGAATGACTTCTACCCAGGGGATATCTCTCCCTCTCGCTTCCAAGGTATCCCCATTTGCATCAATATAAAAATCTCCTTCCAAATCCCAGACCAGCGAGGTTTTATACTGATCAAGTTTAACCTCGTAGAAAGTCTTGGGAGAGAGGGTGTGGGACCAGTTCACATAGGCCTGACTCGATTTCTCGTTGAACTGCCATAAACCCCTGAGGTTATACTTCCAACTCTGGTCGAATGCCCCGAAATCATTCCAGTTCCTCAGTCCTCCCACAGTAATCCTCTGAGTCGCACTGGGACGATAGGACAATTTTCCCGAAAAGGTCTTCGCCACATCCGGTTTTCCCTGCATCAATCTTTTCACCTCTGGATCATCGGGATCCTCCCAGGGATGGAACTGAGTCCGGGTTACCGAACGGCTCGTCGGAAAGCGACCCAGGGTATTGGTAATCTCCGAGGAAAGGAAGTATCGAAGCCCCTCACCGGGAATCTTCACCCCAATTTCGGGGAGGAAATAGGTTGTGATGGGCTCCGGTCCTCCGAGGGAGAAATCAGCTCTTTTATATCGCTCGTGATGGGCAGGACCCGGATAAGGGTTCTCATCCGACTGGATCTGGTCATTCTTGTCAAAAAACCTGAGACGGTCTCGATCATCTGTAATCCCCGTAAAGTCATTGGTCTTATAGGCAATCCTCCCACTGGTAGTAGGCCCTCCACTCTTGGTCACCACATTGACCACACCCGATTGGGCATTTCCATATTCCGCCCCAAACCCTCCGGTATAGACGGCGATCTCCTCGATGGAGGCTTCCGGGATATTGCTGTCAAAAGCCCCTGTGACCGGATCCCGAAGGACCATCCCATCCACCATATAGACCACCTCTCGACCCCTCCCCCCCCGGATATGTAACTCTCCCTCTTCCTCCACAGCCCCAGCGGAGAGGGCGACCGCCTCCTGAAACTGTGTGATGGGCAGAGCCTCTAAATCCCTGGCATCAATATAGGTAACGCTGGTAGTAACGTCCATTTCCACGATAGGGCGTTTCGCCTCAACCCTTACGACCTCCTTGATTTCTACAACGGCTGACCTGAGTTCAAAATCGATAATCGTGGTGAGATCCTGCTTGATTCTCACCTTAGTAAACTCCTTCACCTCATACCCGATCATAGAAGCTGAAACAGAGTAACTACCCACAGAAACATTGAGAACAAAATAGTTCCCACTAACATTTGTTGCCGCGCCCAAAAGCGTCCCCTGAATGATTACATTCACCCCCGGTAAAG
>JADFOU010000290.1 GCA_022562655.1 candidate division TA06 bacterium | reverse complement strand
CAAGATCCTTTGCAGCACGAGTGATATTTCCCTTGGTCCGCCGAAGGGCTTCCTCGATCTCATCCTTCCGGTTCAAGATGGGGATCTGGGAAGCTGGGACGACCTCGGGGATCACCTCTCGCACTTCCGCCTTTATGTCCTCCAAGGTGATCCGGCTCCCCTTCGTCAGTAACACCGCCCTTTCGATACAGTGCATCAGTTCACGAACATTTCCGGGCCAGGGGTAGCGGACAAGGGATTCCATCACCTCAGGCTTAAAACCCAGGATTTGTTTGTGATGGCGTTCCGAAGATTCACGGAGAAAAAACTGGGAGAGTAAGGGAATGTCCTCTTCCCGGTCCCGAAGAGGCGGCAGATGGAGAAGAAAGACATTCAAGCGGTAGTAGAGGTCTTCCCGGAAACGCATGGCTCGGATCTCTTCTTCTAAGTTCCTCCGGGTGGCACAGATCACCCGGACATCCACTTTTCGCTCTTTTGTCTCGCCGATCCTCCGGATCGATTCGTCTTCAAGAACATGAAGGAGTTTTATCTGTACGGTCAGGGGGGCGTCCCCGATCTCATCTAAAAAGATCGTTCCTCCATTCGCCTCTTCAAAGAGTCCGGGCTTGTCCTCCACGGCATCCGTAAAGGAACCCTTTTTGTGACCAAAAAGTTCCGATTCCAGGAGATGTTCCGGGAGGGCACCACAGTGGATCGGGATGAACTTTCTCCTCCCCCTCTTTCCACTCTCGTGGATTGCCCGTGCCAGCAGGCTTTTTCCCGTCCCTGTCTCTCCCGTAACCAGGACCGTGCAGTTATCCTGGGCGATCTGCCCTGCCAATTGGTAAACCTCCTCCATCTCCTTGGACTCCCCGACTAAATTTCCAAACCCGACATGAATCAGTCCGTCTGAGGCGGATCGTTTCAAGGAGAGGTTCTCGGACTGAAGGGCTTGATAGACCCTGGATTTCTCTATGGTCACTGCAATGAAATTGGCAATCGCCAGGAGGAAAGACTCATCCTCTTCTGAAAAAAGATTTTCGGAGATGCGGCTATCCACATAGAGTGTTCCCAATACCTCATCCCGGCTGATAAGGGGAACACAGAGAAGGGATCGGATGTTCTGAAGGAGGACACTTTGGGTACTCTGAAATCTTGGGTCGATGAGGGCATCTCCGGAAATGATGGGTCTCCCCGTCTTTGCCACACCTTTTGTGATGGTCTGAGAGACCCTTGTAACATCTTCGAGGGTTGCTTGATCCACCTCTCTTCCAGCAGCAAAAAAGAGGTCACCCGACATCTCATTCTTGAGAAGGAGCAGTCCTCTTTCTGCCTTCAAGAGTTTAATGACGAGGTCGAGAACTCGGTCGAGAAGCCCCTCCTCATCCTGAATGGCCTGGATCACGTCACTCAAAAGATAGAGGGCATCCAAATATTTTTCTCGTCGGTTAAGGCTCCAGTGACCGGAGAGGATAGATTCTGTGAGGGAGTCCATTGCAGATCGAGTCCTCTCCAGATCCGCTTTTGCTCCGAGGGTCTTAAAGATCGTTTCAGCCTCCTTTATGGAAGCAAAGGCTTCTTCAATAGACGATAGATTTTTGAGCTTGGGTTTTTGACCATGGACTTTGGATCCGGCTACGGCGGATCTCTGGTCTATATTCCGTCGTCCATCGTCCGCATTTTTCTTCTGCCATTTTCCCAGTTCAAGGAGGGACCTCCCCAGTTCAAAGGGGATCCTCAAATTGCGGAAGATCTTCACACTCTTCTTGAAGTAGACTTCGGACTTTGAACTCTGGTCTTTGGTCTTTCGTCCAGAATTTTCAGTCTCTGCAAGAATTTGGCCTAAGATGCGGTAGCCCGTGCCTTCAGCCTCGAGGGTTTTCGTCTTTTTGGCAAGGTCAAGCCCCTTCTGACAGTATTCCAGAGATTTCTCCTTTATTGAATTTCGATTCTCCCTGCCGCTTCCCCCTTTCCGCTTATTCCTTCCTGCCATCTCGTGATGGACAAACGCTTCCGTCAGATAGACCTTTGAGAGACTTCTCTCATCTCTCCCTCCCTCAGATCCGTCAAAGGCTAACCGGCACTTCTCAAGGGCTCTCATTGCCCTCTTCCAGTGCTGGATCTCTTTGTATCCCTCTCCCAGGTAAAGATAACTGGAGGCGATCCCTTTCCTGTCACCTATTTTTTTACGAATCTCGAGGCTTTTCTGCAACTCCTTAAATCCTTCTTCAAACTCGCCCATCTGGAGAAGAAGACTCCCCAGGTTGTTGCGACAACGGGCCTCTCCCGAAAGATCCCCGATTTTCTGACGAATCTTTAGACTCTTCCAGTAGAATTCAATTCCTCTCTTCCATTCTCCCTTCTCTCCATAAACATTCCCCAGATTGAGAAAGGCTTTCGCCATTTTAAGTGGGTCCCCAACTCGTTCCCCGATGGAGAGAGCCACTTCATAGAGCCGGATCGCCTCCTCCCAATCAAACTGCCCCTGAGCCAGATTCCCTAAGTTGACTTGGGTTGTTGCCTGATTATATAAGTCACCTATCCTTCTCTGGATCTCAAGGCTCTTTTCGTAACACCCTTTTGCCTGATTGTATGCTTCCTGCTGCCCGTAAAGAAGTCCCAAAAATCCGAGAGCGGTCGCCTTTCGATAGGGAGTGCTTGCGAGGGCGAGGCTCTCCTTACAACGGTGGATCGCTTCCTCCACATCTCCCTGATTCCAATGAATGACGCTCAAGATATAATGGGTCTTACTCATTTTTTCTGTTTCCTGTTTCATCATCGGATTTTTCGGTTTCATCCCCTTTTTCAGTTTAATCTGCTGACCTATAATTTCAAGAGTTTTCTCACAGCAGATTATTCCTTCTCTATACTTACCCTGACAGCGATAGCCCCATGCCATTTCAGTCAGGATTTCAACCTGCTCCGATTCTACATCCCTGGACGAGGGGCGGGAAAGGGGTCCGGTCTTGGCATGCGAATCTCTTTTCTCGACAGTTTTTAGTGCCCTCCTGAAGTAGGTCAACGCCCTGTCGTATGAAGATTGCTTTTGGTAGACCGTTCCAATCTTACGGAGGAGGGAGGCAGTCGGATTGGGTAAGGTGGATTGTGAATTGTGAATTTTAAGGGCTCTCTGGTAAGCCTGTAGTGCCCTGGGATAATCTCCTTTTCGTTCATAGAGATCCCCCATCTCCTT
>JADFOU010000289.1 GCA_022562655.1 candidate division TA06 bacterium | reverse complement strand
TTGTTCATTTTTCACTGATCCGTCCCAATCTCTCTTCATCTTCCTTCTCCATTACAGCGACGGTTAAATGGTAATTCTCCTACTTGCCCCGCCTGTGGCGGGGCAAGGGGGTTTGGTCCGCCTTAGGCGGATTCGGTGATTCTTTAAAATTATCCACTTAACCAAAGTTTAATTTTTCTTGACTGTCTTTTCTATCCAATGGAGATAAGGTGCATATCCGGACTCAATCTCTACGGCGAGTATCTCTGGCGTCTCATAACTATGGAGCTCACGGATTCTTTTTTCTACTGCTTCATACTTTTCCTGCAAGGTCTTGAGAATCATGAGCACCTCCGAAGCCTGTTCCAATTTTTCTTTCCACCAGTATCGGGACTTCATTGGAAAGAAGTTGGCACAGGCGATGAGCCTTTCTCCGATCAGGGCCTCGGAGATCTTCACCGCCTCATGCTCCCCGGAGACGGTTGTGAATATAAGAATAACTTTCATTGACAATGAAAAATATTAGTGGCAGTGGTCCGCCTGAGGCGGACTACTGCTACTGCAAACTGCTACTTGAAATTTCCGCCATTTGCAAGACAAATTGAACGAGGGTTCTCACACCTACGCCCGTTCCTCCAACTCCATTAAGGTCTCCTTCTTTATCCATCATCTCCTTCCCGGCGATGTCAATATGGACCCATCCTGACCCACCCCGCCGCTGGCGGGGTGAAGGGGCGAAGGTTTTGAGAAAGATCCCTCCGCAGATGGTGGAGGCTTCTCGAGTTCCGGAGGAGTTCCTGAGATCTGCAACATCGCTTTTCAACAACTCCTCATACTCCTCGAAGAGAGGGAGTTGCCACATCCTCTCTCCAGTCGTTGATGAGGCTTTCAGGAGGGATTGAATCATCTCCTCATCATTTCCCAGAACCGCTGAAGTGATCTTCCCGAAGGCGACGACACAACCTCCAGTGAGGGTGGCGATGTCCACAAGGCGGGTTGCCCCCAACTGGTTCGCATAAACAAGGGCATCGGCAAGGATGAGGCGCCCTTCGGCGTCGGTCGAGATGATCTCTACCGTCTTTCCATTCATCATCCTCAGGATGTCACCGGGCTTGAAGGCATGACCGGAGGGCATGTTTTCTGTTGCGGGTATGATTCCTATGACATTGATCTTCGGCTTTAGTTGACCAATCGCCCCCATTGCCGCAAGAACTGCCGCTCCACCTCCCATGTCCCCCTTCATCGACCCCATTCCTTGAGAGGGCTTAATCGAGATTCCCCCGGAGTCGAAGGTGACCCCTTTTCCGATGAGAGCCATCCACTCTCCCTCCTTTCCAGCCCCTTCATATCGAAGGTGGATCCATTTTGGGGGTTCCTTACTTCCCTGGGCAACTCCCAAAAAACCTCCCATCCCCAGTTTTCTGAGCCTCTCGCTCTCTAAGACCTCTACCTTCAGACCCGATCTCTTCGCCACCTCCTTTGCCTGTTCTGCAAGTATGGTTGGAGTCATAGTATTGGAGGGTTCATTCACAAGATCACGGGCAAAGTTTTGAGCCTCTGCAAGGATGGTTCCGGTTTGGACTCCCTTCCGGAGAAGAGGAATCTTTTTCCCATCCTCCTCCATGAGGACCCAGTTCCTCGGGATTCGGGATTGGGGTTTGGGGATTCGGGATTGGTATTTATCAAAGGTATAGAGTGCAAGGAGGATTCCCTCGGTAATTGACTGGGCGTAATCAGTAATGGGTAATGGGT
This sequence comes from candidate division TA06 bacterium, assembly GCA_022562655.1. Taxonomy (GTDB): domain Bacteria; phylum Hydrothermota; class DG-26; order E44-bin18; family JADFOU01; genus JADFOU01. Next base: position 1,442 of record JADFOU010000289.1, on the reverse strand, counting down.
CATTGGTGAAATTCGACCAATCACCAGACATGGTAACTCTCCTCACACCGATCTCCCTCGTCCTTTTTGCTGCCACCCCACTCACCCTCCGGAGACGGTCAAGAGTGAACTCTTTCTCTTTCCCCAGCCCTATCACCATCACCCTTTTTGCAGGAATACGACCCGCCGACCCCGATCCACCCTTTGCCCGACCCCCCGCCCGATTCTCCCTGCCCCTCCCTCGGGCTGGGTCGGCCGGGTACGTATGGAGGAGGGTGATCTCTTTCCACTTACCGGTTATCTCTCCCTCTTTTTGAAGTTGAGTGATGGTGCCTCCGAGGGTTCGATCGACCCTCTCCTGTAAGGTCTGGGTCCTCCTGTCCCTTCCTCTCCTTAAACCCTCAAAAATAGGAAGAATCAGGCAATCGCTTTTTTCTTGAAGAGGGAAGCCTTTTTTTACCGAAACTGTTATCTTAGAACCGGTACGCATCATCTCTTCGTAAAGTGGTGATTGGTGATTTGTAAAATTCAACTTCGCTCCATCTTAATATCTACTAAGTTATCATGAAGCCCTTTGGAATGTCAAGTCAATTTTATTTTGTCAAATCAACTTGCCTGGATCCGCCTCGGACAGATCCAGTGGAAACACGACATTTATAGTCCTCGGAAAAGGCAAGTTTTTTTGTGTAACAGCAAAGTGATAATGTCCTATTCGGGCAAAGTAGAAATGTCCTATTCCGGGATGTAAAATATCCCCCAGGAAAGGGGGATATGATGAGTCCGAAAGACATTATCACGATGAGTGGAAAGGAACTCAGAAGGCTGAAGGTTATTGAGAAGGTCATAGAGAGAGGGATAAGACAGCGGGAAGCTGCCTCCATCCTGAGTCTTTCCGAAAGACAGGTCAGGAGGATAGTCAAAAGAGTTCGAAAAGAAGGTGAACGAGAAATCATCCATCGTTTAAGGAGTAAGGCTTCCAATCGAAGGTTTTCCACGAATGTCAAGGGGAAGGCCATCAGGCGATATCAAGAGAAATACATTGGATTTGGTCCTACCCTGGCTCAGGAGAAACTTCTGGAGCGCGACAACATCAGAATCAGCAAGGAAACCTTACGAAAATGGCTTATTGAGGAGCATCTCTGGGAGAGGCATCGGAAGCGGAACGTGCATCGGCGCTGGCGAGAGAGGAAGGCTTGCTTGGGGGAGATGGTGCAGATGGATGGTTCTCACCATGATTGGCTGGAAGGGAGAGGACCCCAACTGGTTCTTATGGGCTACATCGATGATGCAACCAATAGGGTATTTGCCCGTTTCTATGAGTATGAAGGAACCTTTCCGGCTATGGATAGTTTCAGGGCCTATATCAAGCGTTATGGCATTCCTCAGAGTGTCTATCTTGACAAACACACGACCTATAAATCAACCCGAAGGCTTACCCTGGAAGAGGAGTTTCAGGGGATCTG
>JADFOU010000288.1 GCA_022562655.1 candidate division TA06 bacterium | reverse complement strand
TCAAAGTAACTGTTGAAGGCATCTCCCGACTTCAAGGCCTCTTCTCCACGACCCGACTCTATTGCTCTTATCCAGGCCTCATCCACCGCGGGACTCGTGTAGGTTCCCGCCTGATGGTTTTCCATCCAGACCTCTTTCTCTGCCGCTGTCATCTCATCACTCTGGGGCACAGTAGCCGAATCGGAGGAGACGAACCCGATGCAGAGGAACGCCAGGACGGCACCAAACGTTAGAATTTTCTTAGACACTTTTGTAACCTCCTTACGATGTAGGACGAACTCTTTCCTTACGTTTCGTCCGCATTCTTGTGTTGTACTTTGGGTTTGTTTAACTCCACAAACCCACGAGACAAATCAGGACTTCCTCACCTCCTTTTTTTAAGAAGTGTATAGTCCATCTCTTAATATCCATTCACCTCCTTTCTTTTAATTGCTTCACAACTGTGAGTGACATATGTGATTACTATTACATATAGATATAGCAAATACCGTGCCAGGAAGGAAATGGATGAAGTATTTTTTGTAAGTCATTAATTTATATAAACTTGAATCTCAATGTCCCGAATTGAATCCTTCAAGAAAGTGAGTAAATTTACCCCACCATGGGGCAATTTGCCCCGTGAGAGGGATTCTCTATTTTTGAACTAAATAGTGGAAACTACATTTAAGTAGCGTTAAATATAGATAGAAAGATCCCGGAGCCTGGGTCGATTGAGGGAAAATGAGGAGGTTGGGGTTGAACATAGAGGTCCAATAGGCAGGAGCGGAGTTCCATTAAGTTATTGCGATTTCATCTGTTATACAATTCAAGGTGATTTCTCAGAGGGGTGGTACAGCCATTATGGGTCAAATTTCCCCAGTTCTCCCCAAAAAATAAGGGGCGGTCATTTCTGTCCGCCCCTGAAGAACAGTCATAAGTTCCATCATCGAATGAGCATCATCTTCTTCGTGGCACTCAGTCCCTCCGCAGTCAATTTGTAGAAGTAGATGCCTGACCCGACTCGGGCTCCAATATGATCCCTTCCGTTCCAGACCACTGAATGGACTCCCGCTTTTTCCACTCCATCCAACAGAACCCGCACCACCCTTCCTGTGACATCATAAACTTTTAGAGAGACAGGGGTTGAGGCTGGAAGTCCATAGGTGATGGTTGTCGCCTGATGGAAGGGGTTGGGACTGTTCTGTGACAGCCTGAAGACTCTTGGAATCGGGATCGGTTCGGTCCCTTCCTCTACCCCCACACAGAGGAAGGAGAAGACGTCTTTTGCGATACAGTCATTGACAGTGGTCGTGTCACCGGGAATTTCGATACAGACGGTTGCGACGTAGAGTGTGCTGTCGGGAGAGGGGACTACCCAGGGGGTAAAGGAGACAAATGTTGGGAAGAAGGGGTTGAGGGTGGGTACGATGACCACATCGGTATAGGCAATACCAATGGTGCAAACGACGCGGACATCGAACTCAACCGAATCTCCGAGACTCCGAACAAAAGCCGCCACGGGGACGATATCGTTGGCACAGACAGTATCGGGCAGGGAATCGAGGGACATCACTTCCCCATCGTGGAAGAAACTACAATCAAAGGCATCAATGAGCAGTGTGTCAGTGTCGTTGCCGGTGAAGGTGTCACCCGGGACTGAGGTCGTAGCCACCAGCGTATAGGTTGCAGGGAGGGTCGTAGGAACGCCCCAGCGAGGGAAGGGAATCGGCATCGCGAAGGAAGGAAGAAGGAGTATCACATTCTGTGTCTGGTTGTAACCGCCAGGCGTGATGGTGATATTTACCGGGAAGTTCATCAGGGTATCCGTTCCAAAGTTCCTCACCTCAACGACAATATCCGCAGAATCTCCGGCACAGACTTCGTCGGTTGGGGCAAAAATGTTGGATATCCCAGCATCAATGCCGGGGCTGATTGGAAATCCAACGGCATACTTGAGGTCGCCGTTGTTCGAATCCCAGTAACTGATGTGAGGATTCCCATCGGAATCCAGTGCCAGTGAGGTATACTGACCCATGTTCCCCAGGACGTCCACGTTCTGGACAGTCCAGGTCCCGTTCCAGGCGGCATATTTCAAGATACCGTTTGTCTCGTCATAGTAACTGAGGTGGAGATACCCGTTGTTGTCTATGGCGATGGAGGTCCATTTGCCAACACCTCCCGGGAGATCTATATTCTGGATGGTCCAGCTCGGGTTTTTGGTTGCATATCTCAGGTCAGCGAGTTCCAAGTTATAGAAGCTGATGTGGGGGTTTCCGCTGGTGTCCAGAGCGAGAGAGGAGTACCTTCCGACATCTCCCGTGATCTGAACATTATCAGTGGTCCAAAATGCCCCGTTCTTGGCGGTGTATTTCAGGTTCTTGGTCCCAAAGCCGGGTGACGTAAAGTAACTGATTCGGGGGTTTCCGCTGGCATTCAGTTCGATGGAAGTGTACTGGCCGACACCGTATGTCTCACTGAAATCCACGTTCTCAATCGCCCAGCTCCCGTTTTTGGTCGCATATCTCAACCCGAAATCGACGGGTTGGAATATATCGATCGCGCAGTAACTGATGTGTGGGTTTCCGCTGCCATCCAGCGCGAGAGAGGTATAACCAATGGCATATGTTGAATCCACGGGTTCAATCGTCCATCCCGCTGTCTTGACGGCATATTTTATCATATTTCTGCCCAGGTCAAAATAGGCAATGTGGGGATTTCCAAAGGCATCGATTTGGATGGAGGAGGACTCTCCGATAAACCCCGCACTGTCGACAATCTCGATCGTCCATGACGCTCCTTGTTTGGTGGCATACTTCAAGTCGTGAATGTCTGAATCGTAGTAACTGATGTGGGGATTTCCGTTCCCGTCCAGAGTGATAGAGGTAAATCGACCGACCTCTCCTGCGGTATCCACCACCTCGATGGACCATCCCTGGGCAGCCGCAGGAAGAACTGAAAATCCCACCAAGGCCAAAAACGACATCCAAATAAACTTTTTCATCTTGACCCCCGGTCAAAAATATTAACGAAGTTCCTCTTCCTTACTTCGCATTTCTGTTACGTTAGAGAATCGAACAAGAAAAAATGTTCCATCATTATCACATTTTCTCACTTTCAAGTCAAGCGGTAAAATATTTTTTAACGCCTATATCCTTTAGACTCACTTTTCTGTCATTGCGACCCCGCCTCAGGTGGG
>JADFOU010000287.1 GCA_022562655.1 candidate division TA06 bacterium | reverse complement strand
GAGAGAAGAGGGAATGCTTTTTGGGATGGGAGCTTTAGTGGCAATGGGGTGCGGCATTTTTGCGATCCAGCTTCTCCTCCGGGCCGTTCAAAGAAAAAGGCTTTATGATTTTAGTCTTTATCTTGTAGGGTTGGGGATTGTGACATTTCTCTTTTTCGGGAAAATGCCATGAACGAAGATCGTCGTCATGAAATCATCGGCATCCTTCTTTTTGCATTTGCACTTCTCCTCATCTTAAGCCTCGTTTCGTTTGTTCCGGAAGACCTTTCTTTTTATACCTCTTCTTCCAACCATCCTCCGCAGAATTGGGTAGGGCCTTTTGGCGCGCGCGTGGCCGGATCTCTTTTCTTCCTCTTTGGATGGACCGCCTTCTTGATCCCGACGATCCTTCTCATCTGGGGGGCCCTGAAATTTTTCGGAAAGGACCGGAAACTCCTCACGATCCGGTTGTGGGGAGGTACGGTTCTTTTTCTTGCCACGGCGAGCCTTTTGAGTCTCTTGACATTTGGAAGCGATCCACTCCGCTTTCAGGCGGGGGGACTATTAGGCCTTTTTATTTCCGATTTCCTCAAAGCATATTTGCGGACACCGGGAAGTTTTGTCGTCCTGGGGACCATTTTTTTGATCTGTTTGATCTTGGCGACCAACCTCCGCGTCGACCCTATTCTTCTTTCTCTTTTCCGATCGCTTCAAAGAGGACTTACGACATTCACGCATTTCCTTCGAAGGCGAAAGGGACGCGAAAGGAAGTTTTTTGAGAGCGCTGTGAAGAGGATACCTCTCGCAGGACCTGGGGAGGAGAAAGAACCGAGCGTCGGGAGAGTGAAGGAGGAAAGGAAGGAGAAGGAAACTTTCCCCCGGATCGTTATTCCCAAACTCAAACTTGAGAAAATCACACCACCTCAAGAGACTCCACGTTCACTTTTGAAAGAGGGAGGGCCGAAAGAAGTCGGGGATTTTCAACTCCCTTCTCTCGAACTTCTTGATTCGCCCCCTCCTTCGAAAGAAAGGCCGGTCCGGGAAAACCTGCAGGAAAATTCCAGGATTTTGGAAGAAACGCTTCGTGATTTTGGAATTGAGGTCGAAGTGGTCGCTGTCGAACCGGGGCCGGTGATCACCCGTTATGAACTGCAGCCGGCTCCCGGTGTGAAGGTGAATAAAATTAAGGCACTTTCCGATGATCTCGCGCTGGTGATGAAAGCCCAGAGCGTTCGGATCATTGCGCCGATTCCCGGAAAATCAGCAGTAGGGATTGAAGTTCCCAATTCGAGCACCACCTTCGTCACCTTAAAAGAGGTTCTTGAGTCTGAAGCGTTCCGACGGAGTCGTTCGAAGCTGACCTTGGCTCTCGGGAAGGATACCGGCGGAAACCCTTTGGTTACGGACCTCGCCGATATGCCGCATCTTTTAATTGCCGGAACGACCGGTTCCGGAAAGACGGTCTGCATCAATGCCATCATTACCAGTCTCCTTTTCAATGCCTCGCCGGATGAGGTGAAGTTTTTGATGGTGGATCCAAAGATGGTAGAACTCGCCCTCTTTAACGATCTCCCCCATCTCATTGCGCCGGTTGTGACAGATCCGAAAAAAGTGAAAGGGGCCCTCGCGTGGGTCGTTCAGGAGATGGAATCGCGCTATCAACGTCTCGCCAAAATGGGCGTGCGTCACATCGATCTTTACAATCAACGGGTTTCGGAAAAGAAAGAGCTTCCCGAAGGGGAGACATTTGAGCATCTCCCTTATCTGATTGTGGTCATTGATGAACTTGCAGACCTCATGATGGTGGTTCCTCAGGAAGTGGAGACTGCCATTACACGACTGGCCCAACTTTCAAGAGCCGTTGGGATTCATATGGTGTTGGCGACGCAACGGCCTTCTGTGGATGTTCTCACCGGAATCATCAAAGCAAATTTTCCGGCACGGATCTCGTTCAAAGTTGCATCCAAAGTAGATTCAAGAACTGTTTTGGATATGGGTGGGGCGGATAAGCTGGTTGGAAGAGGGGATATGCTTTTTCTAAGGCCCGATTTGGCAAAGCCGATTCGCGCACAGGGGGCATTAATCCAGGATCAGGAGATCGAGCGGGTCGCGCAATTCATCCGTTCGCAGCGTCCTCCTTTTTATCATGAAGGGGTGCTTCAGGAACAGGAGAAACGGATGGGCGCCACGCGCGCCAAAGACGAACTTTATGAGGATGCCGTCAGAACGGTTCTTGAAACACGTCATGCTTCTGTCTCGGTGCTCCAAAGACGCTTCGGCCTCGGGTACAGTCGCGCCGCTCGGTTGGTTGACATGATGGAAGAGGAAGGTATTGTCGGGCCTTATCGGGGAAGTAAACCGAGAGAGATCTTGGTCGATCTTCCTGAAAAGCACGAAATGCTTCCAGAGGAACCCTCGAAGAGTTGATATGGACTCTATCGGATCAAGACTTCAAAAGGCACGGGAGAAGAAACATCTTTCCTTAAAAGACGTCAGCGAAAAAACCAAGATTCACCCCAACGTTCTGAAGGCCATTGAGGAAGATCGCGCAGACCAGATGTTGAGCAGAGTCTATGTCAAAGGATTTGTAAGAAGTTATGCGGCGCTTGTGGGACTCCATGGGGAAGAATTGGTTCAGGCCTATCAGGAGGTCTCAAAAGAAACCCCTCTTTTGATGCCGGGAAGTGCAGAAGGATCCCCGTGGGGAGAGGGGCGCGTGTTCCCATGGATGCGCTGGAGCATCGTGATCCTCTTCGCCGCCGCATCTCTTTACGGCATCAGATGGGGCTTTTCAAAAATTCAACAGAAGCTTTCGTTCCCTTCATTCTCACGCCAAACGCTCTCTTTAGAAAAAGGGTCTCGTACGCCTTATCCTTTCCGATTGGCGCCCGACGAACCGATGACGTTAAAACTGCGCGCCTATGAAAACACATGGATTACCGTGACCTCAGATGGGCAGTTGATGTATCAGGGACTCCTCACCAAGGGAAGAGAAGAGAGTTGGCTTGCAAAGCGCCGCTTTGAACTTTCAATGAGTGATGGAGGTGTTGTGGAAGGAACTGGGAAGGTAACGAATGGCAAGACGTAATCCCCTGGAAAAGGCGTTGGATCACGTAACTGACGACTTCAGAAGGCGATTGACTTCATTAGAATCCTCCAATGCTGTACGATCACGTAACTGACGACTTACCCCAAGCGA
>JADFOU010000016.1 GCA_022562655.1 candidate division TA06 bacterium | reverse complement strand
GAAGAGTCCATGGAACTCATCGCCGGTTACCAGCAGAGGGCAGATGCGGCTCAGGCTATGATTGATAAGGAGCAGGGGAAGATTGAAGAGTTGAGGAAGATGATCCGAGATTTGGATCAAAAAATAGTCGCCTGTGAGGAAGAGCTTGCCATGCAGGCAGGCATGGATACCTACACGGTCGTGAGGGGAGACTGGCTTGCAAAACTGGCCGAATATGATGATGTCTACGGCCACGGCTACTACGCCCGCTGGATTGAGATCTACAGGGCGAATCGGGATATCATTGGAGACAACCCAAACCGCATTTATCCAGGACAGGTCTACAATATCCCCCGACCCTGAAGAATTGCGAATTGAGAATGGAGGATAGTGAATTCTGAATTTATAATTCACCGTTCTTCATTTTCTATTGAAATGCTCCTGGCTCCCCTTTCGGGGTGAAAGGCTGGGAGCGTTTTTATCAGGCAAATTTCAGACAGCAATAACCACAAGATTTTCTTCTTTGCGCGAATCTTGTGGTTGCAATTTTAAGAATTGGTCCTCTGAAATTGTTTGTTTTTTGAAACCCATGGTGACCAAAAGAATCCGGTTGAAGGCAAATCGACTCTCCCTTTTTGGAGAACAAGATCGTCACCTGAAAATGATCGAGGAGGCCTTTCAGGCAAAGATCACGGCTCGAGGAGAGATCGTAACGATTCAGGGAGAGGTGGAAGAGGTCAACAGGGTGTCGGATTTACTTGCCCGTCTGTCCAATCAAGTCAAAAGGGATGGCTCATTGAGTGAGGAGGAGGTCTTCTATATGCTCCGGGCCCTGAAGAAAGGAGAGGGAAACCAAGAAGAGGGACTGATCCGGCTCCATACCCCCAAACTTACTATCCGGCCGAAGAGCGAAGGGCAGAGGGAATATCTGGAGGCGATGAATCGTCATGACATTGTTGTCTCTATCGGACCCGCAGGGACAGGGAAGACCTATCTCGCCGTCGCAAAAGGGGTTGATCTCCTCCATTCTAAGCAGGTGGAGAGAATTCTCTTAGTCAGACCGGCTGTTGAGGCGGGCGAGAGTCTGGGGTTCCTTCCCGGGGATTATCAAGAAAAGGTGGATCCCTATCTCAGACCCCTCTATGATGCCCTCTATGAGATGCTTCCTTATGACCGGATGAGACGGTGGTTAGACTCCAGAACCATTGAGGTCGCACCCCTGGCCTATATGCGGGGAAGAACGCTCAATGATGCTTTTATTATCTTAGATGAGGCCCAGAATACCACGAGGATGCAAATGAAGATGTTTCTCACCCGCTTAGGCATCTACTCCAAAGCGGTCATCACAGGAGATATCACCCAGATTGACCTCCCTCAGGAGAACGCTTCGGGACTGGTTGAGATCAAACAGATCCTTAATAAAGTGGAGGGAATCCAGTTCATCTATCTTGCAGGAAAGGATGTGGTTCGTCACCGATTGGTAACAGAAATCATAAAGGCTTATGAAAGAAAAGAGCAGGACAATGAAGATAGAGATGAAGAGGGTTGAGGATTTCCTTCGGAGATCTTCGATTCTCGTAGAGAGGGCCCTGCGGTCGAAAGCGGGGTTCTTGGGAATCCGAATCGGGCTTCTCATAGGAGTCCTCTTCTTTTTCAACCTCTTCACCCCCGGAAAGGGGATGGAGGAGGTAACTTTAAAACAGGGAGACATTGCTCCTGAGGATGTGATCGCCCCCTTCACTTTCTTCATTACCAAAACCCAGACCGAATTGGAGGCGGAGCAGGAGGCGACTGCAAGTGCTGTTCTTCCTGTCCTCGACTTCCGTGAAGAGAAGAGGCAGAAGGTCCTGAAAAGGATCAAGCAATATTTCACGGAGGTGGAGAGGATTCGTAAGGGAAAAGGGAATCTGGAAGAGAAGATCGAGAAGGTTCAATCTTTGGAGAGAGCTCTCTCTGCAGCGACCATTACCCGTCTCCTTTCGGAGACCTCTCGTCAAGAAAAGAAGGCAGGGATGTCGAAAACTCTCCAGAACCTTCTCAAGGAGGTTTTGGAAAAAGGGGTAATGAAGGATAAGAAGGCTTTTCGGCACAAGTGGCGAGGGGTGGTGATCAAGCGAGGAGATGGCGAATCTCCAAAGGGTCTGGGAGAGGTTTTGGATCGATCCGAAGCGATTCTCAAGATTCGAGAGGAGGGAGCCCGTCACTTTTCTGAAGAGCCTGAGAGAGTAGAGACCCTTGTAGAAATGGCTTCGTCTTTCTTAGAGGAAAACCTCTATTATAATGTGGAAGAGACGAAGAAGAGACAGGGAGAGGCAAGGAAGGAAGTCTCAAAGGTCAAGGGGACGGTCCTCATGGGAGAGATGATTGTCCGTGCTCACGATCCTGTCACTCGAGAGGTGGTGGATAGATTGAGGTCCTTACGAGAGGCGAAAGGGAATGAGAATCCAAGGCCTGTAAAATTTTTGACGATAATAGGTAGAAACGGACTATTTCTCCTCCTTCTTCTCTTCTTTGGCCTCTTCTTTCAGATGTCGAAACCGGAGGAGCGGGAGCGAATTTCCACTCTTCTTCTCCTTGCCTTAATCTTCTGCATGGTGATGGGAATCTCTTCTTTAATCCTCCGCTTCTCTCCAGCCGAGTCCTATCTCTATCTCTTCCCTGTCCCCTTTGCAGCCACTCTTGTCGCTATCCTGTTAGGACGGGAGATTGGGGTTGCCTTAACAGTATTCCTCTCCCTCCTTCTGGGCTTATATACGGATCTTCGTTTCTCTGGCTCCCTCGTTGCCCTCGCCGGAGGCCTTGCCGGTGTGGCAAGCGCAAAGGGGCTCACCCATCGGTCCCAGTTCTACCGAACTCTCCTCTTTATCACCTCCGCCCAGATCCTGGCGATCCTCTCATTAGGTCTGCTGAAGATGAAGGCACCTGAGGTCATTTTGAAGGACTCCCTTTTTGGGCTTTTCAACGGGGTCTTTTCCACTTTTCTCATCATCATGTTTCTTCCCATCTTTGAGCGCGTTTTTAAGATAACAACCAATATCACCCTGTTAGAACTCTCCGATATGAATCGTCCTCTCCTCCGAGAACTGGCCGTTCAGGCTCCAGGGACCTACCACCACTCCCTTGTTCTGGGGAGTCTTGCTGAGGCGGCTGCAAAAGCCATTGATGCCAATCCCCTTCTGGCAAGGGTGGCTTCCTATTATCACGATATCGGCAAGATGAAAAAGCCTCAATACTTCATCGAGAATCAATCGGGGATCAAGAACCCCCATGACGGATTGACCCCTGAGATGTCCACCTTGGTCGTCACCTCACACATCAAAGAAGGTGTGGAAATGGCGAGAGAAGCGAGGCTTCCTCAAAAGATTATTGATGTGATTCGGGAGCACCAGGGCACCACTCTGATGAAATACTTTTACGAGAAGGCGAAGGAGAAAAATTCTGGTGAAAACGTGGATGAATCCCTTTTCCGTTATTCGGGCCCCAAGCCCACTACCCAAGAGTCAGCCATCATTATGCTGGCGGACACCCTCGAAGCCACTTGTCGGAGCCTCGAAAACCCTACTCCAACACGTCTGAAAGAGGCCATTCAGGAGACTCTGGACAGGCGCCTCCGGGATGGTCAATTGGATTCGAGCAACCTCACCCTTTCACAACTCCGCAAGATTGGAGACGCCTTCTTCCCTGTTCTTGTCGGAATCTTTCATCCAAGAATCGAGTATCCTGCTGAGCCCGACCGCCCTGCTCGAATCGGGTCTGCCCGCCCCCGGCCTTCCCAACCTTCGCCCCCTCCGGGAAGAAAAAAAGAATGCTAAAGGTCAAGATTGAAGGGCTCGATTCTCCGGCTGAGAGGTCTGGCTCGCCTGGAACGGTAGGCCCTTGGGACTGTGGATCGCTTCGGAGGAGTTTTGTGGAACGGATTGTGAGAAGCCGGTTCAAAGAGGAGGGGGAGGTGGGGATCGTCTTCTGTGATGAAAAGACGATACGTCGATTGAATCGAAAATATCGTATGGTGAATCAGGTGACAGATGTCCTTACCTTTCCATTGAAGGATCGCTACTCCAGAGGTCTCTTGGGAGAGATTTATATCTGTCTCAATCGTGCAGCCCTTCAGGCTAAAGAATACAACAATACCCTTGAAGAAGAAGTAGCCCTCCTCATTACACACGGACTCAAAAAATTGGTGAATGGCTAAATGGTAATTCGCAACCCGATTCCGGTAACCATTTAACTATTTAACCAATTACCAAAATGGAAGTTCCCTTATCTCTGATTGCCCTACTCATTCTTCTGCCTTTCTCCTCCTTCTTTTCAGGCTCAGAGGTGGCGGTCTTCTCGATCACTCGGTTGCATTTGAAACGACTTGTAGCCGAAGGAAGGAAGAATGTCTCCGCCCTTTCCGATCTCCACCAGGACCCTGAAAAGACCCTCTCAGCCATACTTCTCGGGAATACCCTGGTCAATGTGGGGGCATCATTCTTTGCCGCCCTCCTCTCTCTCCGTCTCGCTCAGAAAATGGGATTCTCCGAAGGGACCGGAACGGTTGTGGCGATTATAGGAATGACCCTCCTCCTTTTAATCTTCGGAGAGTTCACTCCCAAACTCTACGCTGCTCAGCGGGCGGAGAGAATGGCCCTTAAGGTGGCTCCACTGCTCAAGATGATCCTTCTCCTCTTCACGCCTTTTCTCTTTCTTCTCCAGCTCCTTCTCAGACCGATACGAGGCCTTCACAGGAAAGGAGGGGCTTCTGGAGGCGAAGAAGAGGGTCTTCTGCGGAGCGTGGATGAGTTAAAGACAATGTTAGAAATTGGAGTGGAAAGTCGTGTTTTGAAACCTGAAGAGGCATTCATGGTCCGACGCGTCTTCGATCTCGCACAGACCCAGGTGAGAGAGGTAATGACCCCTCGCGTGAAAGTAGTGGCGATTCCTTCGACGGCGCGCGTTGCGGAAGCAGTGGATCTTTTCCAAACGAAGCGTTATTCGAGGATTCCAGTCTATAAAGATTCATTTGACCACATCATTGGGATCCTCTATGCTCGGGATCTCCTTCCCCATCTCTCCAAGCCGGAGATGGCGGTCTCTTCCATTTTGAGACCCTCCTATCTGGTTCCTGAGACCATGAGGGTTGGAGACTTCTACTCCGGCCTGGAGAAGAGGTCTTCCCACATCGGGATTGTTGTGGATGAGTATGGAGGAACGGCAGGACTGGTTACTCTGGATGACCTCTTGGAGGAGGTGGTGGGGGAGATTTTAGAGGAAGAAGATCGAGGAGAATCGCCTCTATTAAGCCCTCCTATCGACGGAGAAGCGAAGGTATTAGGAAGTATAGATCTCCATCATCTCAATGAACTCCTGGATTTAGATTTACCCACGGAATTTGCTGTCACCCTTGGAGGATTTCTGTATGACCTGGCAGGAAAAATTCCTGGAGAGGGAGAGATCTACCGTTATGAAGGAGTGACCTTCACCATTGAAGAGGTGGTGGAACGAAGGATTGTCGGAGTGAAGGTGAGAAAGACTGGAAAGTAGTTGTCGGAAATTGGAGAAGGGAATCAAAGATCTCCGTTGCTTACCAGCCAAACCCCCGAGTAGGAGAATCGAAGATCTCGGAAGGAAAACTGGAAATTGGAAATAGGAAGGACGAATTTCCTATAATGACGATGTTGTCACTACTGATTTTTTTCTCTCTCCTACTGTCGGGATTATTCAGCGGAGCCGAGATCGCTTTCATCTCCGCAGACCGGATTCGCCTCCGTCACCTGGAGCGGGCAGGGAGCCGATCAGCAAAGTCTGCTATGGCCTTTCTTGCAAAACCCGAGGGGTTTCTCTCAACAATCCTTGTAGGGACCAACCTCGCCAATGTTGCCACTACCGTCCTCGCCACGAGCGTGCTCCTCCCTCAGTTTGGTCAAACAGGAAAAGTGCTCTTACCCTTTCTCATCACATTGGTGATCTTCCTCTTCGGAGAAATTCTCCCGAAAGCCCTTTTTCGAAAATGGGCAGAAACCAGCACTCTCATTTTGACAAAACCTCTTCTTGTTTTCTACTACCTTTTCTATCCTCTCATCTTTATTGTCAAGATAGCGACAAAAGGAATCTTTGCCGCCCTCTCTCTTCGTCCCCCGGAAAGCCCGCCTGACGCGGATTTGGTGACAAAAAGTAGCCTTGAGATTGCCTTGAAGGAGGGGGTTGTGGGAGGGATAGTCAATCCGAGAGAGAGCAAAACCATCTCTTCCATCTTTGCCTTTTCCCAGAAGCAAGCAAGAGATATAATGATCAAAAAGGAGAAGATATTCGCCCTCCCCATCGACTCCTTCAGACAGGAGTTTTTAAAAGAGATTTACAGGACAGGACATGAACGGGTCCCCCTGTTTCAATCCGCCTCTGGCGGACTGGACGAGATCGTAGGAATCCTACATGTTACGGACCTGTTCAAGGATGAGGAGATTCGGAAAATCCTCCATCCCCCTCAATTCGTTTCAGAGACGATGAATTTTAACGAACTCCTCACAATTCTCCGTGAAGAGGTGAACCATCTTGTCCTGGTCCGGAATGAAGAGGGAAAGGTAGTCGGTTTAATCACCCTGGATGACATTCTGAAAGAATTGTTCGGAGAGATTCGTGAGGAATTTCTTTAATTTGGGTTGGAGATTTTAAGATTGAGAGATTGGAAGATTTTTAAATCTGGAATTTTATAATCTTGAAACTTTGAATCAAAGGAATCTCCCCCATAATTACCACTTCCGAATTGAAAAAAACTTAATCATGGAGGATATCGGATTATGCGTATTCTAATCATCGGTGCAGGCGACATTGGATTCCAACTGGGAAAAAGGCTTTCCCTAGACAAACATGATATCATCATGATTGATGTAGATCCCCAGAAAGTGAAGCATGCGAATGAACAGCTGGATGCTTTGGCGATCGAGGGACACGGTGCAAGCTATCGAGTGTTACAACAGGCCAATCTTCGTGAGATTGATGTAGTTGCAGCGATGACCAATAATGACGAGCTCAATCTTACCGCTTGCAAAATGACCAAGAAGGCTGGAGTACGCTCCACCATTGCTCGCGTGAGGAACCCCGAATTTACCCAGCCAGACTTTATTTTAACCCTTGAGGAAATGGGAGCCGACCTCATCATTCATCCCGAAAAGGAAACGGCAGATGCTGTTGTTCGCCTGATCCACCAATCCAGCGCCACGGATGTGATCGAATTTGCAGACGGTAAGATCCAGCTACTGGGTGTGCGTCTGGAAGAAAATTCACCCTTGCTGCGCATCCCGCTGGTTGAATTGGGAAAACAGTTGGGCAATCCGCCCATGCGAATTGTAGCCATCAATCGCAGACAGCAAACCTTGATTCCAAGGGGGAGTGATGTACTGGTCCCCCGCGATCAAATCTTTGTCATTTGCGATCCCGAATACATACCCCAGTTCATCACACTCACGGGAAAGAAAGATATCCGAATTGAAAATATAATGATATTAGGTGGAGGTTTGATTGGTCAATTCATTGCAACCCGTTTGGAGAAAGAGATCAAGATCAAAATCATTGAGAACAACGAGGAAAAATCAGAGGAGATTGCGGAGGTTCTTTCCCACACGTTGATTATTCACGGCGATGGTACGGACTACGATCTTCTGGCAAGCGAAGGCATTACGGATATGGATGCTTTTATTGCGGTAACGGGAGATGATGAGAACAACATCATTGCAACACTCCTTGCCCGACATTTGCGCGTCCCTCGTACCATCGCGTTGGTGAACAAATTGGAATATTTACCCATTACCCCAACGATTGGAATGGATGCAGTCGTCAGCAAACAATTGCTAACTGTTAATGCAGTCCAGCAATATATCCAGCATCAACAGGTGGCCTCTATCGTCAGTCTTCCGGGAGTGGATGCACAATGCATTGAATTCATTGCCCGAGAGGGTTTTGAAATCACACGTAAACCTTTGAAAGACATTCACTTTCCTAAACATGCCATTGTGGGTGCGATCATGCACGGGGAGCAATTGATTATTCCCAAGGGAGATACCCAGATTCTTCCAGGGGATAAGGCGGTGGTATTTACACGATCGCAGGATTTGGACGAAGTAGAAAAGTTATTTCGATAATGAAGTTCTTCCAATCACAAACATTCGATTTCCTACAGGAATGCAATTGAATTGTACAACAGCCCATTCCAGAAGGGGTAGGGGGGTTTGAAGATGCGTTTTACCAGCGTAATCCATATACTTGGTTTTTTGCTGATTTTTTTAGCAGTTGCAATGCTGCTGCCCATTCCTTTCTCTATATTTTATGGCGATGCCGATATTCCGGCTTTACTGATCAGTGCTGGCATTACCTTTCTTGTTGGCTTTGTGGGATTTAAAACAACCCCCTTTGACCATGATTTACGTCCCAAAGAGGGGTTTGCGGTGGTTACTTTTGGATGGCTATTTTTCTCTCTTTTCGGAAGTCTACCCTTTCTCTTCTCGGGTACCATTCCCTCTTTCACCGATGCATTTTTCGAGACCATTTCCGGATTTACCACTACCGGTGCCACGATCTTAACCAACATCGAGAGTTTGCCCCACGGGATTTTATTCTGGCGCAGTCTTACCCACTGGATTGGGGGAATGGGCATCATTGTACTCTCTCTCGCCATTCTCCCCTTTTTGGGAGTCGGGGGGATGCAGCTTTTTAAAGCAGAAGTCCCGGGGCCTGTAAAAGATAAACTTACCCCCCGAATCACCCAAACGGCCAAAATTTTGTGGGGAGTCTATGTCTTGATTTCAGCAGCAGAGGCGTCGCTCCTCATGCTCGCAGGAATGAGTCTATTTGATGCCCTGTGCCACACATTTGGAACCATGGCGACTGGAGGGTTTTCTACCCGCAGTGCCAGTATTGGTGCCTACAATAGCGCAACTATTGATTATTTGATTATATTTTTTATGATCCTGGCGGGGACAAATTTTGCACTGCACTATCGTTTTTTACGAGGAGATTTTCGGGCATATTTTCGAAATAAAGAGTTTTTGTTTTTTTTATTCATAATCGGAATCGCTACTTTATTTATCGGCATCAACACTTTCACGCATCACTATCATAATTTTCCCACGGCGCTTCAAAAAACTCTATTTCAGGTTGTGTCCATTCTTACCACCACAGGATACAGCACCGCGGATTACGGAGGATGGGCTTTCAGCTCCCAGTTTGTTCTATTTATAATGATGTTTATGGGTGGCTGCGCAGGGTCAACTGGCGGCGGAATGAAAATTATGCGTATTCTCTTGTTGGTTAAATTTGTATTCAGTGAAATTACGCGTCTTGTTCATCCGCATGCCGTCGTGCCCGTACGCATTGGCGACACGATAGTGCCACGGGATGTGGTGACGAATTTGCTGGGATTTTTCGTCTTGTTTCTCCTCCTGTTCATTTTGGGTGTCCTGGTTATGTCCGCAATGGGTCTGGACATGACTACCTCCTTTGGTGCAGTGGCGGCATCCCTGGGGAACATCGGACCGGGTCTCGGCAATGTCGGTCCCACCGATAATTACGCTCAAATACCATGGATCGGGAAATGGGTACTTGCCTTTTTGATGTTATTGGGACGTTTGGAGATTTTTACGGTCATCATTTTGTTTTCTCCTTCCTATTGGCAAAAATAGAATGATATGATAATTAAATGCCAAATTGTAACCACCCCCCTTAGGCGGAGTCGCAATGACATTTTCATTAGACAGGATTAACTGGATCAACAAGATTTAGGTAACTTCATGTAGAATCATTCCTAAAAAGTATAACAGAAGATAATGATTTTAGAATTTCCGGATCATTTTATTGGATTATAAGCTCACATAGAAAATAGTTTAGAATGATCCTGTCAATCCTGTTCATTCTGTCAAAAAACTAGTGAAAATCTGTGAAATCTCGTGGTTTCTTCTGATTGGAATTTGAATCTGTTGAATGAGATTCGAGAGCCCCGGTTCGGGGGTTCTTTTTGTCCAGAAGATAGAGAGGATCTTCAGGAGTCGATTGACAGCCTTCTCTCCGATTGTAGGGCGGGTTTTTAACCCGCCCTACAATGAGAAACCCTCCAGGATTGAGACTGGAGGGTTTCCTGTTGATAAAAATCAGGGATTACCGAAGGAGGATCATCTTCCTCGTGGTCGTGTAGGGGCTGGTTTCACCCAGTCCTCCCAATGTAAGGCGGTAGAAGTAGATGCCAGGAGAAACTTTCTCTCCTTTGTAGTCTCGCCCATCCCACTCAATGGTGTAATGCCCCGCCTCCTGCTCCTTATTTACCAATATCTTTACCAATCGACCTGTGATGCCATATACTCTTAAAGTAACGTGTTTCGTGATTTCTGTTGCGTGATTCGTGGAAGGTATTTGATAATGAATCTCAGTAGTGTTATGAAATGGATTGGGGTGGTTCTGCAACAATCGAAATTCGAAATTCGGAGTTCGGAGTTCGCTGTTCTCTTCTTGAACACCAACTGGATTGTAGGCAAAGATGGACTTCTGAGCACAGTCATTGGTTGTATCTTCGTCAGCACCGTTAACTTTGGAGCAGACGGTCATTGTATAGAAAGTGGAATCTAATGGAGGAACTATCCAAGGAGAAAAGGTGACAAGGGTCGAATCTCCAGGGGCGAGACTGACGACCTGCTGGGTGTCTACATACCCATCGATCGTCGAAATGGCATCAAAGGTCATCCCACAGACTCCTAAATTCTGAACCCATGCCTGGGGGGAATAGGTGGAATCTGTGAAGACCGTATCAGAAGGGGCAAGAAGGGAAAGGGTCCTCAGATCCTGCTGGCGACAATATTTGAGGGTGGCATAGTCAAAGTCTGTTCCGCTGCCCCCACTCCCTCCCGTGACAACAACATTGCCGGAGGGGTCCACGGCAAGGGCATTCGCTCGATCCGGATTGCCTATAGTGTTGTTATACCTTCTCACCCAGAGGATATCCCCGATACTGTTGTATTTGATGGTTACATAGTCATTGCCAGTTCCGCTTCCCACACTCTCTCCCGTCACATAGACATTTCCGGAGGGGTCAACGGCAAGGGCACGAGCGAAATCTTGGCCGTTCCCCGACCCGTTATACCTCCTAACCCAGAGAGAATCCCCATTGCTATTATATTTGATGGTAGCATAGTCAAAATTAGTTGCAGATGTATCTCCGTCAGAAAATCCAGTGACATAGACATTGCCGGCGGGATCCACGGCAAGGGCAAGAGCCTCATCCCAGCCATTTCCCGATCCGTTATACCGCCTCACCCAGACCGTATCTCCGATGCTAGAGTATTTGATGGTGGCATAGTCATAGTCAGTTCCGTTCCAACTTCTTCCCGTGACAACAACATTGCCTGAATCATCTACGGCAAGGGCAAATGCCTCATCATTCATGTTTACCGGTCCATTGTAACTCCTCACCCAGAGGGTATCTCCAATGCTATTGTATTGGATGGTGGTATAGTCCAAGCCAGTTCCGCTTCCTTGAGTCCATCCCGTGACAACAACATTGCCGGAGGGGTCCACAGCTAGGGCACGAGCCCGATCTTCGCCGTTCACTGGACCGTCGAACCTCCTCACCCAAAGGGTATCCCCGATACTGTTGTATTTTATGGTGACATAGTCCTCGCCAGTTCCGCTTCCCACACTCTCTCCCGTGACATAGACATTGCCGGAGAGGTCCACGGCAAGGGCATGAGCCAGATCATGGCCGTTCCCCGACCCGTTATACCGCCTCACCCATACGGTATCCCCATTGCTGTCATATTTAATGGTAGCATAGTCATAATTAGGTGCAGCAATTGTATCTCCATCAGAATATCCACTGACATAGACATTGCCGGAGGTGTCCACAGCAAGGGCATGAGCAATATCAATACCATTCCCCGGTCCGTTATACCTCCTCACCCAGACCGTATCTCCGATGGTTGAGTATCTGATGGTAGCATAGTTATCGATTCCTACTCCTTGATCACTTACTCCTGTGACATAGACATTACCGGAGGTGTCCACGACAAGGGCAAATGCCTCTTCACTCAAGTTCAGCGGTCCATTATACCGAGCGATCCATTCCGTTTGAGCCATGATCCCCTGGGCTCCAAGAATTGCAAAAAAGAGACTCAATATAGCTACTCTCATTTCGTCCTCCAGTGTATTAAGAGTTCAAGAATTGCGAATAACTTATCATATTCTTTCTGTTTCGTCAACTTATATTCGGGATTTTCTTCCTAGCAATTACTCAACTACAGAGGAGGTGTGTATGCAATCCTCCTACAAAGAAAAAGGGGACGTTGGTTCTCATCCCCTTCTCCCTATCCCTATCAATATCTCGGCACAGAGGGGTCTACCTTTTCCGACCAGGCGTCAATGCCACCCTGTAGGCTTTTCACCTTTTGAAATCCCAATCCCCGGAGAATTTTGACCGCCTCTGCACTCCGTATTCCTCTATGGCAGTGGGCAACGATGGTGTCAGCAGTGTCTAGTTCACTGACACGATGGGGGATTTGGCCTAAGGGGATCAAATGGGAGCCTTCAATCCTGCAGATCTCGTATTCATGGGGCTCCCGGACATCGAGGATTTCGATCTCCTCTCCACGATCTATTCTCTCTTTCAATTCTTCTGCCGTAATCTCCCATTCCCCTTTCTGTTCCCCCTTTAATAAAGAGGGACTTAGGGGGATTTCAGAATCAACTCCACAAAACTCCTCATAGTCAATGAGTTGGGTGATTATGGGATGGTCGCCGCAGATAGGGCAGTCCGGGTTCTTCTGAAGTTTCAACTCCCGAAACTCCATCCGGAGGGCATCGAAGAGGAGGAGCCTTCCAATGAGGGGTTTTCCATTGCCAAGAATGAGTTTAATCACCTCAAGTGCCTGGAGGTTTCCGATCACCCCAGGGAGAACCCCTAAAACTCCACCTTCAGCACAACTGGGGACAAGACCGGGGGGAGGGGGTTCGGGATAGAGGCAGCGGTAGCAGGGGCCTCGCTTTGCATCAAAGACCGAAACCTGTCCCTCAAACCGAAAGATACTCCCATAGACATTGGGCTTTCCACTGAGGACACAGGCATCGTTCACCAAGTAACGAGTGGGAAAGTTGTCGGTCCCATCTACAACGATGTCATAATCCTTCATGATCTCCAGGGCGTTTTCGGAGGTGAAGCGGGTCTCATAAGTTTTGATCTCAATCTGGTTGTTGATCCCTTGCAAACGTACTTTTGCTCTTTCGATTTTTGACTTTCCCACATCCTCAGTGGAAAAGAGAATCTGACGCTGAAGGTTGCTGAAATCCACCACATCGAAATCTACGAGCCCCATTCGCCCTACACCAGCGGCTGCCAGATATAATCCTAGGGGGGAGCCAAGACCCCCAGTCCCTACCAGGATAACTTTAGCCGCCTTTAACTTCTCCTGCCCGGCTACTCCCACCTCTGGCATAATGAGATGACGGGAGTATCTCTGAATCTCCTCGTTGGTCAGGGTGGTGGCATAGGCATCCCTGCCTGACCGGCAGGCAGGCCTGCCTGTGCTCCTTTTACCACCGGCAATGGAGGGGACGATGGTGAGGGTGTCTTCCTCCGTCACCTGTGTCTCTTCTTTCTGCAAAGTCCGAATGTCCTCATCGTTTACATAGATGTTGACAAAACTCCGAAGCCTTCCATTTTTATCGTAGAGGTGCTTTTTCAGGTCGCCGTAATCGGTGACGAGGTGAGTCAAAACTTCCCTCACCGTCTTGCCCTCAATCTCCAGGGACTCTTGATTCCCTGTGAACCTTCTCAGAACAGTAGGGATGAAAACCTTAGTTGCCATTTTAATCAACTCCTCAATTGGTTAAATGGTTAAAAAGTTGAATGGTTAAATTGAACCATTCACCAATTACCAATTATCGAGTTAAATGAGTTCAATGGTCTCTTTATGAAACCCATTCCGGTCATCCTGGAGAACCCAGGAGTTCATCCCGGCGGGTTTTTTCTCTTCTACAGAGAGGATCAGATAGGAATAAGTTGGCCAGGCATATTCTAAGTCATAAGAAGAAGGACGAGGAGGATGGTCGGGGTGGGAGTGATAAAAGCCCAAGAGTTCATACCCCTCCTCTCGAGCCTTCTTTTCTGCTCGGAGGAATTCATCCGGTGGGATGAGGAACCGATTCTCTGAGGAATCTTTCTGGGCATTCGGGGTAGGAAGGGTCAACTCAACCACCTTCTCCCCTTGAGTCAATTTGCCTACCAGAATTCCACAACATTCAAAGGGATAGGTAGCCTGGGCTTCCTCCCACATCTTCTCGATTAGATTCCACCGAATTCTCATTTTTGAATAGCACCGCAGAGTCGCAGAGATCGCAGAGTAAAAAGATATTCATTTTTATAAATCTCTAGATAAGTTTTGAGCTCATCAATTAAACCATAGGCTATTTTTTTTTGTTTATATCAAAGGAAGTTTATTTGGATATATAGTTAAACAAATTCTAGTAATTTGACCATATTAAGATTAATCTAAAAAATAGAAAAATGTCGTTAAAAAAAGCGACTTTATTTAAATTATTGGAAAGTTACCTTCATCTACTAGCAGTAGAATTGAGTTCACTCCTTGAAGTTGGAATTTCTATAAATGGAGTTGCACCTTCACCTCCACCACCAAGAACTAATGGAAGTTGACCA
>JADFOU010000286.1 GCA_022562655.1 candidate division TA06 bacterium | reverse complement strand
TCATCGTTGAAACCTACCACAGCGCCAATTCCCTCGATTTCGCCATCCAAACTGTCCAGGAAATTTTTGTTTTCTTCCTGATCCATGTAAGCAGAATAGGGATCGTCGAGCTGATCCACGAGGGTTTTCAGCACAAGATTGGTGATCGCCGCCTTGTCGATGGAATCAGTGCGCAGGTAACTGTTTTCAATGAGTTCCCAAACACTGATGATTTTATCCAGTTCCGGTGTGTAGGTGCTGATCTGAGGCAAGCCATTGGAGTAAGCTGAGCCGAGCGTGACCAGATCCATTTTATAGATCATGCGGGCTGCCTGGGCCCGATTGATCCGCAGATAGATACCCACGTAGTCATGACGTTGGGGCAGAATGATGTCCAGCGAGAGAGCTCTCATGATGAGGGCTTGAGACTGGGTGTTGCGCGCGACGTCAGTGTAAGGAATATTCCCCTTATACACGTTGGGAATCGGAATACTCTGGGAGTGGAAAAGAAGCGTCAGAGCGTCGATCAGAGTGAGCTTTTTATCCGGTTCTGCTTTACGGGCACGGTCATCAAGAATCCCCAGTTTGATGGCTTCCTTAAAATAAGAGGCATACCAAGCGTTATTGCGAGTGTCCTCAAAGGGAAGATCGGCTGTGCTGCTTGGTCTGAATTCTGGACTGTTTAGAAGGACCAGATATTTGACGAATTCAGCCTTGTTGATCAAGATATCTGGATAGAAATTGGTCGTACTCTTAAATACATCATTTCTTCTCAGGTAATCAATTGGATAGTAGTAGGCAGATCCCTGTGGCACATCCTCGTATGCCTGAGCCAGGGGTACAGGGGCGAGGGTGAAAAAGATGACTACGGCGAGGCCTATTTTTATGAATTTATTGAACCATTTTGAAGACCTGAAAACTTGAAGACCTGAAAACTTGAAAACAAATTTAGAGTTTAGAGTTTTGCCTGCCCGCCGAAGCCTTGTGGCGTAGGAGGGTCTACCCAAATAGATAAAAAAAGGAGGAAATTCAAATGGTCAAGACCTTGAGGTGGTTCTGTATCTGGACAATCATGTCCTTATTGATTTGTGGTCAAAGTATTGTTGCAGATGGGAAGCCCAAAGGGAGTAAGGGTAACGCAGTAAAAGGGAAGGATACAAGTCTCGAAGTAAAAGTCAGTATTTTACCAAGAGAGATTCCTCCAGATTTTAGTAAAGAGGAAGTGAAAGAATGGAAAAAGGGGAGACCTCCGGGATGGAGCCATGGCAGAAAAGTGGGCTGGAAGGGTGGAAATATGCCCCCCGGACAGGCGAAAAAGTATAATCTCTATCCTCCCGGATGGAAAACCTGGGATAAGAAGAAAAGGAATGCATGGGAGAATGAGTTGAAAATAGCGATAAAGGTTGTATTGGGCAAGGCGAAGAGAGTAAAGATATACACAAAGGCAGAGATCGATATCATACTCTTCTCGTTGGAGATGACTGCGAGAAAAGGGGTACCCATAAAGAGTGCCAGGAGTTTTGTAGAAAAGTCGGTCAAGAAAAAAATGAAGGTTGGAGGTATCGAAACCACTACAAGAGCGATGACCTTTGGAGTGGGAAAAGGCATCAATTACAAACATTTGGATAAGTCCGTCCACAAAAAACTGGATAAGGGGTTAAAAGATGATGAACTGGCGATCGGAATCTACAAAGAGATCGCGAAACATCATGAGGAAAATTTGAAGTTTAAGAAAAATAGCCAGTCGAGGAAAGAAGTAGTGAAAGAGTAGAAAATTCGTACAACGGGTGTGTAAACGTCACTCCAGTAAGTCTTTAGAAAAATGGAAAAGGGACAGCTTTTTGGCTTCTCCCTTTTTTGGAATTGACCTTTCCGCCTGAGTCGCATTAGGAGCCAACCTGATCTCTGATTTTTTGACACAGATACTTCCAAGAAGTTTAACCTCCCACCACGAATAACAACAAAGAAGGCTTTTCTAATTTCAAGAAGGAGAGGAAGATGAGGAATTTCGGTGAAATGACAGGGAGAAGTGAATTCAAACGAAAGCTGTGGAGATTCGGGAACTTGACTGAGAGAATCTCTTTCTGGTCTATTGTTCTCGTCCTCCATACTACCCTTTTTGAGGCAATGATGGTTAATGGGGTGGCAGCTGCCTTTCCAACAGGTTGGGGCAGAAAGTGTGAGTTGGTGATTCAATTCAGTCAGGTTGACACCAACTTGACGAACTTCCCCGTCCTCTTAACGAAATCGAACCTGTTTTCCGAGATGTTTGATGCGGATGGACCCAACCCTGCCCTCAATGGTGGGGGGGATATCCGGTTTTCTTATGACTCGGCTGGGACGAATCGTCTCTTCCTTGGAGTCGTTGACTTTACAACCAACAACGATCCGGCCCTGGGAACGGCGGAACTCTGGGTAAATGTCCCTTCCGTCTCGAGTTCAGTGAATACAAGCTTCTGGGTCTGGTATAACAAGGCTGGCGAGAGCCAACCTGACCCGAGTGCGCCGTATGGTTCAGAGTCCGTCTGGGATGCAAACTACAAGGGGATATGGCATCTTCAGAATGACTTCTCAGATGCAACTTCAGATAGTAACGACGGGACGAATTTTGGTTCAACGGATACAACGGGCAAGATTGGGGATGGGCAGGACTTCCCGGGTGTCAATGAATACATAGAGATCCCCAATTCCACAGGACTGGAAAACATCCAGGAAGATGATTACACGATTGCCGCCTGGTTCAAACCCGATACGACGCCTTCGGCTGGTGACCGATATGGAATCTTTCTCAAGAAGGGATGGCATGAAGGCATCTATTACAGAGACGACAAGAAAATCCGTTTGGACCATTGGTTGACGGGAGAAGTCTGGGAGGGCGCTGGAGGTGCGGACACTTTTGCTCCTGGGTCTTACTATTTTGTTGTGTCGGTAGTCAACAGGACGAACGGAACATCAAAGATTTATGTAAACGGCAGTCTTAAGTCGACTAACACCTGGACTCCCGGTACCGCAACCCGAGAATATGGTACGAACACCTGGAAGATCGGCATCGGCAACCCTGGAGGGTCCTCATACCGATGGGCGGCGGATGGCGTCATCGACGAGGTTCGCATCTCCAACACTGCCCGCTTTGCCAACTGGATCTCCACCCAATACAACAACCAGAACAGCCCTTCAACTTTTGTTCTCTCAGGAAACTGTGATT
>JADFOU010000285.1 GCA_022562655.1 candidate division TA06 bacterium | reverse complement strand
GTATTACGACATGCAACTTGGATTATTATAGGCATATTTTGGCCAAAGAAAGAAAGCGTATAATTATGTGTTGAGAGATTAGTGTGGATGAGGGTCAAACTTGATTATTGACATTTGAAGTAAGGGAGGAAAGGTGTTAGGTCTTGAATCTTATCTTGAATTTTTGGAAATGGGGGAGGGGCACTTATTTTTGAGGAGAGGGAAATGTCGTATTTTCGCATAAGATGTCAGAAGGAGTGAAGGTCTATCTTCAGAAGTGATAAATAAAGCCCTTACAGTGAGGGGCTGGGTGAGTCAAACCCTACAAAAGAATTTGGAGATTTGTTACATGTTGAATCCCGATATTTTTCGACTGAACGACATTCGAGGAGTGGCGGACACTAAATGCAGTAGGTGGTAGGTTGAAGGTAGTAGGTTGGGAACGGAAAATCAGACAATAGACTTTAGACTATAGACAATAGACTTATTGTAGAAATGATAAATCCAAACATCTTCAGATTTAACGACATTCGTAGAGTGGCGGACACTAAAACCAGTAGGTAGTAGGTTGTAGGTAGGGTTTATGAGCAAATCCTAAATTTTAAATCCGAAACCCTAAACAATTTCAAAATTCGAAATCCAAATTTCAAATAATGCTAAATCCTAATATCTTCCGCCTCAACGACATTCGAGGTGTAGCTGAGCGGGATTTAACAGACGAAGTCGTCGAAAAAATAGGAAAAGGATTTGGAACCTATATCCGGAAGGCTGGGCTCCGAGAACTGGTCGTCGGAAGGGATATACGGCTCAGTTCTCCCCGAATCCATAAAGCCCTGATTCAAGGGATCCTCTCCACTGGGTGTAATGTGACAGATATTGGCCTCGTCCCCACACCGGTCTTCTATTTCTCCCTCTTCTATCTCAATCGAGACGGAGGGATGATGATTACGGGCAGCCACAACCCCATTGAATACAATGGTCTTAAGGTGTGCAAAGGGAAAGAGGCGATTTACGGGGAGGAGATACAGAGGATCCGGGAGATTATTGAGAGTGCGGAATTCGGAATGCGGAGTGCGGAATTCTCCGAAGGGAGGTTGGATCACAGGGATCCAAATTTGGCTTACATCCTCAATATTGAAGAAGGTGTGAAGGTAATAAAGACTCTTAAGGTGGTGATTGACCCGGGAAATGGAACTGCAGGACCCGTTGCAGAGAGACTACTCAGGAAACTGGGATGCCAGGTCATCCCGATCAATTCCGAACCGGATGGAAGGTTTCCAAAACATCTCCCCGATCCGACAATCCCAGAGTATATGCAGGAGTTGATTGAAAAGGTGAAAGAAGAGGAGGCTGATTTGGGTATTGGGTATGATGGGGATGGAGACCGGATCGGTGTTGTGGATGAAACGGGAGAGATCATCTGGGGGGATAAACTTTTAGGGATCTTTGCAAAGGGGGTTTTGGAGGAGAGAAGGGGGGCTCCCATCGTCTTTGAGGTGAAATGCTCCCAGGGGCTCGTGGAGTTCATTGAATCAAGAGGTGGAAAGCCTCTCATGTGGAAGACCGGTCATTCGCTGATCAAGTCCAAAATGAAGGAGGTGGATTCTCCTTTAGCAGGGGAGATGTCAGGACACATCTTCTTTCGGGACCGCTATTACGGCTTCGATGATGCCCTCTATGCGTCGGCAAGGCTTTTAGAGATCCTTTCGAAAACCGATAAGCCCCTCTCCCGTCTGGCGGGTGAAATCCCCCACTATCCTTCCACCCCTGAGATCCGGGTGGAATGCCCGGATCAGGAGAAATTCAGAGTGGTTGAAGCTATAAAGAATTACTTCAAGAAGAGCTATCAAGTTATTGATATTGATGGAGTTAGAATATTATTTAGTGAAGGGTGGGGACTCGTCCGCGCCTCCAACACCCAGCCCATTTTGGTTCTCCGGTTTGAGGCAAAGACGGAGAAAGGATTAGAGGAAATTCAGAGGGTGGTACTTGAAAAATTGAGGGAGTATCCTGAAGTAAAGATTTAAAACTGTCTCACGCAAAGGCGCCCTCCTACGCCACAACGGGCTACGAAGGGTTTTCAACAAAGATCGCAGAGAAACCAAAAATCTATATTAACCACAAAGGCACAAAGATTACAAAGTGATGATTTTTTAATAACTGCTACTGCCACTGTCTTTTCAACTGCCACCTGCCACTGCTACTGTCTTTTCACCACGAAAGCACAAAGGACGCCAATTTTGAAATGCTAATTGCTAATTTTACATTTTGCAATGAAATCAATAGCCTTCCCTGCTACTGCGACTGCTTGCCCGATTCGGGCTACTGCCAACTGCTACTTGTTTTTACAATCCCGTGATTTATTGGTCCTTCAACCGGTGGAGGATCTTTCTCTCCACAAGTTTGAGGGGGATGGTGCCCTCGGACAATAGAAGGTCATGGAACCGTTGCAGAGAGAAATCCTCTCCCATCAACTTCTCCACCTTTTTTCTGAGGTCTGATATCTGGAGCTTCCCCACCAAACAACTCATCGGCTGAGTGGGGGAGAGGCAGTAGCGTTTCACCTCTTTCTCGAAATATTCCCTATCTTCCTCCCCAAATTCCTCAACGAGAAAATTGACCGCCGAGTCATAATCAAAATCGCCTGACTGAAGTTTCACATCCAAAATCACTCTTGCCGCCCGGAAGCGAATCCACCGAGCCAATTCTTCCATTACATCCCATTTTTCCTCATACAATCCCTCATCGACCATTAACTCTTCACAATACAAAGCCCATCCTTCCGCAAAGAGATTGGACTGCTGATAAACCCGCACCTTCGAGGGAAACCGATTGGAAAGGGAGAGTTGAAGGTGATGACCCGGATAGACTTCATGTACCACCCCTCCTCTAAACTCCCGGTTCTTCACTATAGAGTAATAATGTTGCCGATCTTCTTCGGTGAACTCTGATGGAATAGGACTCACATAGAAATACCCCGTTTGGAAGGAATCGAAGGGAGGTGGAGGCATATAGGCGATTCCGGGGAGAAGACCCAGAAGGAATTTCGGGGTCTCCACTACCCTGCAATCCCCAATATCCAGAGGGATAGTGACCAGCCCCTTCTCTTCACAAAACGTCCGAACCGACTGGATCTCCCCTTGATAGTAG
Organism: candidate division TA06 bacterium; assembly: GCA_022562655.1. Taxonomy (GTDB): domain Bacteria; phylum Hydrothermota; class DG-26; order E44-bin18; family JADFOU01; genus JADFOU01. Next base: position 55 of record JADFOU010000285.1, on the reverse strand, counting down.
TCCAGTACATCCTCTTTAGAAAACTCTTCGGGAGGGGTAAGTTGGTGAGGGGGCG
>JADFOU010000284.1 GCA_022562655.1 candidate division TA06 bacterium | reverse complement strand
CTGTCGGATGAGGCGGCGAGGGTTGTTGAGAGGATGATGCACACCAGCAAAAGGATGAAATTCGTCCTGGGACTGGCGACGGCGATGACCCCTATCGGCCTTTATCAAAGATTAGTCAAAATGTATCAGGAGGGAATTCTCGATTTTCGCCATGTTATCACATTTAACTTAGATGAATATATCGGAAGTCCCAAGACTAACCCGAACAGTTACTATACTTTTATGCACAAACATTTCTTCGACCATATCAATGTAGACGCCAGTAAAGTTCATATTCCCAAATGGGATATTGGGAAACATTGAGAAGAATCTGGAGGTTTATGAGGCATTTTGTGAGTCCTATGAACGTGAGAATGAAGAATACGGGGGGATTGATCTTCAAGTGCTGGGGCTGGGGAGGAACGGGCATATTGGGTTTAACGAGCCGGGGAGTTCTCTCGGATCGAGAACAAGAGTAAAACCCCTTTCGGATGAGACTCGAAAGGTCAATTCCTGGTTAGATGATTTTCGAGAGATGCCAACCCACGCCATCACCATGGGAATACGGACAATCTTGGAGGCTCGTCAGGTACTCCTCATGGCAAGTGGAGAAGGGAAGGCAGAGGCAGCACGGATGTGCATTGAGGATCCCTTGACGGCAATCGTTCCCGGTTCTATGCTCCAGATGCATCAAAAGGCGATCATTTTTTTGGATGAGAAGGCCTCTTCAAAACTTAGAAAACTTAACCTGTACGAAATGCGATGAAAGAAATTGAGAAAAAGATTAAGAAGGAGTTCCAGATTATTAAGAAGTTTCGTATTCCTGCGAAAATGGGAGCAGGCATATTGGCAACTTTCCCAAAGCAACGTTATCCCTACATCTATCCCCGAGACCTCGCTGCGGCTGCGAAGATGCTTGTCCGCTTAGCGGAAGAAGAACCTTATCGAAAAGAGTCCCTGGCTCTTCTTCGAGAGATTGCCCAATTCATTCTATTCTGTCAAAAGAAGGACGGGTCCTGGGGGCAGAGATATGACATTGAGGGACAAGATCAATCTATATACATACAGGAAGATAATGTCGCCCACTCCATCCTTGTCCTTCTCAGTTATGTCATAAAGGCATCCGAACTTGGGGAGAAAGTGCCAGAACTGAGAAAAATTCGAGAGGGGGTGAAAAAGGGGATTGAATTTGCCTTGAATAAGTTTTATCGGCAGGAGATCAACCTCTTTTTTTCCACAACCTCTGTCCAGGAGACGCCTATAGAACGAGGATATACACTCTGGGTCAACTTTGTCTGTCTTCGGGCTTTCCATCACAGTCTCAAGTTTTTTATACTCCTTGGAGAAAAGAGGGAGGTGGGAAAGATTCAGAACCTCCTCCAGCGATTTAAGAACAATCTAATGGAGGCCTTCAGTCGCGGAAGATATTATTTCAGGAGATACACCCCCGAGGGGGAAATAGATTTTAGACCCGATGTAACTCTCTTTTCTCCATTTTATTTTGGTTTTGAAAATGCACGGAGTGAAAAAATGGAGAACACGGTGGATTTCTTAGAAGGACATCTCTGGAACCCTGAGTTGGAAGGGTACCAGCGGTATCTCCCCTTCACAGAAGACCTTTCTACCCATATCCATGCGGGAAACGGTCCTTGGATGAATTTTACTGCCATATTGGCTCAATATCATTACAGTAGAGGGGATATTCAAAGGGGGGATGAGATTCTGAACCTTATTCAGAAATATCGAAATAGAGAGGGATATATTCCAGAACATATCAGCACCCCACGAAGATTTCAGGAGTTTATTGAACGAGAGTGGAACACGGGACTTGACTTCAAGAAGGAATTCTCCGAGGAGATGCTCATACCCGCAGACCCTTTTGATCGAATCATAGAGGAACTCAACCACATGAAACAGGCTTATCAAAGGGCAGCCAGATCAATGAATAAGGGACCCTCCTTCGTTAGGTTTGTCACTCCTCTCATGTGGTCCCATGTTGAGTATGTCTTAGCCCTATTTGCAAAGAAGGATTACTTGAAGGGGGAAGAATTGTTCAATTGTTAGTTTCGAGGTCGGATGTTCACCAGGAATTAGAGGGGGTTTTCTCTAATCAAGTAGTTGATGATCAAGTCGCAAAGGACGCAATTTTCCCATAAGGGGGTGAACACAATGTCCATCGAATAAGGAGTTAGGCGAAATTTGGATCTCCACGGAATAGTCTCAATGTTCAAAACCAAAAAGGAGGCGTGACGTGAATATCTACGTTGGCAATTTGTCTCGAGAAATTACCGAGGAGGAGTTGCGACAGGCCTTTGAGGCCTTCGGGCAGGTCGCATCCGCTTCTATTATCAAGGACAAGTTCAGTGGCGAACCAAGAGGATTCGGATTCGTGGAGATGCCCACGAAAACTGAAGCCCAGTCCGCGATCACCGACCTGAATGGCAAGGAGTTGAAGGGGCGAACGCTTAACGTGAATGAGGCTCGCCCTCGCTCCGATGACCGTCGAAGTGGAGGAAGACGAGGGGGTGGGCAGCGCTCCTGGTAATTCGCCTTCCTTGACGGGGGTGGTGCAGAGGAACCGGGCTCGGCGCGGATCGGACAGAATCGTGGTACAATAGGGGTTTTATTGAATGTCTCTATGCGCTGCACTTTGCAAAATCCGGAAACCGTTTTTTGAGAAAGACCTGACTTTTGAACTCAGTCTCTTAGAGATCCTTTAAGCGTTTCGCTTAAAGTGAGATGCTATAAGACTTTTGCCGGATAAGGCAATAAAGGTCGAGCAAGTAATTGAAGACATCCTTTCCGGACCCGTATTAATTCCAGGCAAGTAGCATTGTTTTAACTTTTTGTGTCATTTTTTCTTGACAACTCTAATAGAAAGTTTTATATTTTATCTCTGATCCACCATTTTAAGGTAGAAGTTAACAAGAAAAAAAGGGGGTTGACCATGAAAACAGTAAAAAACATTTTCAAGATGAGAACAAATTTTTTGTTGTTCTCCCTGGTCTTCTTTATTGTTTCAACCACGCAAGGGGCTACACGTATAATAACGGAAGGGAAATACGCATATACAATAGTCGACAAAGACCCGTTGAAGACAAGGATTTACACCTTGAAGAACGGTCTGAAGGTTTACATATCAGTCAACAAGGATGAACCCAGGATTCAAACGCTCATTGTGGTAAAAGCAGGTTCCACTTACGACCCGTCCGAAACA
>JADFOU010000283.1 GCA_022562655.1 candidate division TA06 bacterium | reverse complement strand
CACTTCAATACTACTATAGACAAGAATAGGAAAAATAACTTGAGTTTTTTCCGCTTGAAATGGATTGTCCAATATACTATCTAATCCATTACCTAATAAGGTTAGAAGCGTTGCATCTCCTGACAATATAGTGTCTATTGCCTGTTGTATTTGAAATGAACTGTAGCCGCCCGAATTGGACGGCTACTCATCATTGGAACATTATACCATTAAACGATTTGACCTATCACCCTCGTGGTTTTTTATTCCTTCACTCCAGCCAGGGTGGGGGCGGGTTCCGGGTGAAAGGTGAGGCGATTCCCTTCCCGAATCACTTGGACCCGGCTCCCCTCTGGATGCTTCCCCTGTAAGACCTCTTCGGATAAGGGATCCTCTAAAAGTTTCTGGATCGACCTCCGGAGAGGTCTCGCCCCATAGTTGGGGTCAAACCCCTCTTCGATGAGAAGATCCTTTGCTTCTTCTGTCAGGTTTAATTCAATGGATTGCTCCTTCAGGCGATCCTTCACCTCCGCAATCAGGATCTCCACGATCTTTTTCATCTCCTCCCGACCCAGAGTATGGAAGACAATAATATCGTCAAGCCGATTGAGGAATTCCGGGTTGAAGGTATGCTTCACCTCCTCCAGGAGTCTCTTCTTCATCTTCTCATAAGAGACCCCCATTTCCTCCCGCTGGAACCCTAAGGTGACCCCTTTACTGATCTCCCGGGTACCAATGTTGGAGGTCATAATCAGGACGGTGTTCTTGAAATTGACCTTTCTCCCAAAGGAATCGGTCAAAAGCCCATCTTCCAGGATCTGAAGGAGGATGTTGAAAACATCGGGATGGGCCTTTTCAATTTCATCGAAGAGGATGACCGAGTAGGGTTTTCTTCTTACCCTCTCCGTCAGTTGTCCCCCTTCCTCATACCCCACATACCCCGGAGGGGCGCCAAGCAGGCGGGAGGTATTGAATTTTTCCATATATTCGCTCATATCAATCCGGATGAGGGCATTGACATCGTTGAAGAGAAAAATGGCGAGTTGACGGGCCATTTCGGTTTTCCCGACACCGGTGGGTCCCAAGAAGACGAAGGAACCGATGGGTCTCCGGGGATCCTTGAGACCTGCTCGACCCCGCCGGATTGCCTTGGACACAACCTGAATGGCTTCTCTCTGGCCCACCAGCCGTTTCTCGATCTCCTCTTCCATCTTGAGGAGTCTTTCTTGCTCTTTTTCGCCGAGGCGGAGAAGGGGAACGCCCGTCCACATCGAGATGACCTGACGGACATCCTCTTCCGTCACCTGCCCGATCGACCCACCTGCCCTCTTCTCCCAGTCCTTCTGGAGAATATTCAGTTTTTGTTCTACAGCTTTCTGCTCATCTCGGAGGCGAGCAGCCGCCTCAAAATCCTGGGAGGCAATTGCGGCCTCTTTCTGTTTTCGGATTCTCTCCAGGTGTTCCTCTTCCTTCTTGAAATCTGGGGTTGTCGGGAAGCGGGAGAGTTTGACCCGGGATCCCGCTTCATCAATCACATCGATGGCTTTGTCTGGCAGGAAGCGATCAGAGATATAGCGATCAGAGAGGATCACGGCGTTCTTGAGAGCCTCTGGGGTATACTTCACCTTGTGGTGGGACTCATACTTCGAACAGAGCCCTTTCAAGATCTCAATCGTCTCCTCTACAAGGGGAGGTTCCACCAACACCGTTTGGAATCTCCGCTCCAGGGCCCCGTCCTTCTCAATATATTTCCGATACTCCTCCATGGTGGTCGCACCGATGCAGAGGATTTCCCCACGAGCGAGGGCGGGTTTGAGCATATTGGAGGCATCAATCGCCCCTTCCGCTGCACCAGCACCCACCAGGGTGTGGAGTTCATCTATAAAGATAATCACCTCTCCAGCCTGTCGTATCTCGTTCAAAACCGCCTTTAACCGCTCCTCAAACTGTCCCCGATATTTTGTTCCCGCAACGATAGCGGCTAAATCCAGGGTGAGGACACGTTTCTTCATCAGGGCCTCTGGAACCTTTGCAGCCATGATCTTCTGGGCAAGTCCTTCAACAATGGCTGTCTTTCCCACCCCTGCCTCGCCAATGAGAACAGGATTATTTTTCTTTCTCCGGGAGAGAATCTGCATCACCCGTTCAATCTCTTTCTCCCTCCCAATGATGGGGTCTAACTTGTCTTCTCGGGCGAGTTGGGTCAGGTCCCGACAGAAGAAATCCAGGGCAGGGGTCTTGGATTTCCCTTTCTTCGCCTGAAAGGGTTCCACCGTCCCCCCACCCAAGAGTCGCGTCACTTCCTGGCGAACCATCTCAAAGTCTACTCCCTGATTGAAGAGGATGGTGGCAGCAAGCCCATCCTTTTCTCGGAGAAGACCCAAGAGGAGGTGTTCTGTCCCCACAAAGTTATTTCCGAAGGACTTCGCCTCCTCCATAGCAAGCTCCAAGGCCTTCTGAGCGGACTGATTGAGAGGGATCTCTCCGATGGTCAAAGTGGATCCCCCTTCTTCTACCGCTTCTTCTACCGACTGCCGAACCGATTCCAAATCAAGCCCCAGATTGGTCAGAACCATTGCTGCAACTCCTGTCCCTTCCCGGATAAGGCCTAAAAGGAGATGCTCTGTTCCGATATGGTCATGCTGGAGTCGAACCGCCTCTTCCCGTGCTAAGTACATCACTTTTCTCACTTTCTCACTAAACCGATCTTCCAGCATTCTATTCTCCTTCTGTGAGATTAAACAGCTGGGCAATTGGGTGTTTCAAAAATATGACCCTTTTCGTGGCTTTTTAGTTCCACCAATCCAGCCTTCCTAATTTACTTCTTTGAAACGAGTTTGTCAAGTTATTTTAACTTCTCCCGCACATGTTCTGCCCGTCGGATATCCCGCTCTTCCGGTTCCATCTCCTCACCGAAGATCTTCTGGAGATGGGCGGGCTGGGTGTGGAGTAATAACTGATTCAATTCTTGGAGGGAGACCGTACGGATCGTCCCCAATCCCACTCCGAGACGGACAGCAGAGGAGAGGTTGATGAACTCATCCGAGGTGAGAATCCTGGCATATTTTAAGATTCCATTGGCTCGCCAGATCTTATCCTCTATCTGGTTTCGGGCGCTCTTCATGAGGACCTCTCGGGCTTCCCGTTCATACTGGATGACCTGCTTTCCAATCTTCTCAAGACTCTCCACAATCTCATTCTCGGAACGCCCGAGGGTGGTTTGGTTGGAGAT
>JADFOU010000015.1 GCA_022562655.1 candidate division TA06 bacterium | reverse complement strand
CCTCATACCCTTGAATCGTCTTCACATCTCCCAAGAGACGGGGATCAAGGCGGGCTAATACCCCGTCTGCTTCTTTTACCACTTTCTCAATTTTCTTCAAAAGTTCCTCTTTGGGGAGGGAGAACTCCCGTTTGAACTCCTCCGGCCTATTCCGAATATCCTCTGCCCCACCGATTCCGCTCGTGATCCACTGCCGGACGTTGCCGCTGAGATGGAGGATGATATTCCCTACACTATTCACATTCTCGTTAGGTCTCCTCCAGATCTCTTCCTCGGGAAGGAGGGTGAGGCAGTGAACCAACTTCGGCAGAAGCCCCTTCGTCAGTTTCTCCCTGGAGAAGGCAATAAACGCCTTTCCAAATGTTTGATTTTCCTTCATTGAAACCCCACTTATTTAAAAGGACTGAGGATACTATAAATCAGGGAGAATGGGGTTGTCAATAAAATTCATTGAATTCGATTCGGAAAGATCAAGATCCCTAAGTGTAAGCCACATTTACTTTTTCTTGACAGAAAATAAAAAATTCTGTATACTCTCATCCGTAATAAAAGTGAAGGAGCCGAAAAGTGGGGTTATTTCAACGAATGACAGGGATCTTCCACCGCCCCGGAGTAATCTATCAGAACCTCTCCGAGAAGCCGGATTGGGTGGTCCCCTTTGTTCTGGTCCTTGTGTCCTCTCTCATCTTTGTATCCATCACTCTTCCCACGATCATCCTCCCTGAGCAGTCTGAAACCGTACTGGAGAACCTCCCCGAGGGGATGTCCCAGGAACAAAAGGATCAAATTGTAGAAAGAATGACAGGTGCTCAAGGAATGATTTTTGGCCTCCTTGGGACCCTTTTCGTTTTTCTCTTCCTCCTTTTCGGCCGCGCAGGGATCTTCCTCGGAATCTTCTCGCTTTTGGGTGGAAAGTCCACCTACAGGCACTCTATGGCGGTGGTAAGTTATGCCATGCTCATTCATATTGTGGATGCCATTGTCAAGGCTCCCTTGATGTTTGCCAAGAAGACCGCCCAGGTCTATACCAGCCTTGCCCTATTGTTGCCAGGAGCGGATCCACTCTCTAAACTCTTTCAAATTCTGAATCGATTTGACCTCTTCACCCTCTGGGAACTCAGTCTCCTCTCCATCGGCTTCGCCGTGATGAACAAAATTCCTCTCAAAAAGTCGGCGGGGACCGTCTACGGCTTATGGATCTCTTGGGTGTTGTTAAGCGTCTTTATTGGGGGGTTCTTTCAATCCAGATAGAGGATTCATATTATTATAATTAATTAGCAATGCAAAATTTTAAATTTTTAATTTTTAAACTGCTAATATTGCATTTTGCAGTGTGCATTGAAGTTTCGGGAGAACCCCTCACCCTTGAGGAGTGCATCCAGATCGCAATGACTCAGAACCCAGATGTGGTTCGGGCAAGGCTGAACTGGTCCGCCGCAGAAGTGGATGTCCGAACTGCCCGATCCAACCTCCTCCCCCAGATAAGTGCCTCTTCAGGTTATGGAATATCTGGACCGGGTGAGAGGATCTGGGTCTCCCCCACTGGAGAATTCATCCAAACAAAAGATTTCTACTCTACCAATTTCTCTGTCTCCCAAACGATCTTTGAACCGGATGTCTATGCCCTGATCAGAAGGAGCCAATCCGCTGAGGACTTCATGGAGGAGAGCTTCAAGGAGACGGAAGCCAACATCATCCTGAAGGCAACGGAGGACTACTATATCCTCCTCCGCTCCAAAAGGTTTGTGGAGGTGAGAGCCGCCGCCCTAAATGAGCGAGAAGAGAATCTAAAAAAGGCGGAGAGGCTCTTTCAACTCGGATCAACTTCAAGGGCGGACCTCCTGAAGGCACGAGTCGGCGTTTCCCAGGCAAAGGTGGAACGGGTCCAAGCGGAGAGGGATCTGGAAATGGCAAAGGCAAACCTCTCTGCAACCCTGGGATTTTCACCCCAATCAAAAGAGTCCGCCTCAGGCGGACTGGAAATCATGGACAACTTAGGAGAGGTTGAAAGGAAAATGCCCGATATCGGACAACTCCTGAAAGAAGCAGAGGGGCAGAGACCCGAGGTTGCCCAGTCAAGGGCTAGGATTCGGGTTGCCCAGTCCGATCTCTTTGCCGCCAGAGGAAGAGTTCTTCCTCGAATCAGCCTCTCGGGTTCCTACTCCTACTTCGGTCCGGAATTCCCGAAAACCAGGGAGATCTGGGATGAACGGGACACCTGGCGACTCAATCTTGATGCTACCTGGGACATCCTCCCCGGCTATTCCCGTTTCACCTCCATCCAGCGTGCCTCACGAGATGTCGCCATGGCCCAGGAAGATCTGCGTCAACAGGAACTCGCGATCGCCCTCGAGGTTCAGTTCGCCTATTTAGCCATCAAAGAGGCTCTTGCCCTCTTAGACTTGACAGCAGAGACCGAGACTGAGGCGGAGGAGAGTTACAAGGCTTCAAAAGGGCGATACGAATTGGGTGCCGCCTCCATCCTGGAGTTGACAGATGCCGAAGTCTCTTTGACGCAGGCAAAGACAAGAAGAATCCAGTCCCTTTACGACCATCAAATTGCAAATGCAAGACTGGATAAGGCAGTGGGAAGAACAACAGTTGGTCACCTACGCTCCAAAGCTTCGGCGACGGAGCGCAGTAGGTAGAAGCAGTAGCAGTAGCAGTGGCAGTAGAAGGGAATTCAATAATGAAAAGGTTTTTCAAAAGACATAAGAAGATCCTCATCGGAGGAGGCGCACTTCTCCTCATCCTACTCATCGTCATCGTCAATCTTACCCAGAAAGGGGAGGTGAAGAAGGTTCGAGTGGAGAAGGTGAAACAGGGGGAGATCAAGGCGGTCGTGAATGCTCCTGGACGAGTGAGGCCTAAGACGGAAGTGAACATCAGTTCCGACATCATGGGGAAGATCATCCAACTCAATGTGAAAGAAGGAGACCAGGTTAGTGAAGGCCAAGTTCTCGCCCTATTGGACGACACCCGAGAGAATGCAGAACTTGAATCGGCCGCAGCCAACCTGAAATTTATCGAACGTTCCTTCGAGAGAAAGAGGAAACTCTTTAAGGAAGATTTAATCTCGAAAGAGGAGTTCCAGCAGGCGGAGGCAAATTATAGGACCACCCTGATGAAAGTCAAGAACGCACGGAAAACCTTCGAGAAGACTCGAATCATCACCCCCCTCTCCGGAATCGTTACCCAACTCAATGTGGAGGAAGGGGAGATTGTGGTGACCGGAACCATGAACAACCCCGGCACCGTCCTGATGACCATTGCCGATCTCTCCGAGATGGAGGTGACCGCCGCCGTGGATGAGAGCGAGGTGATAGATATCCGGATCGGTCAACCCGCCGAGATTGAGTTTGACGCCCATCCCGATACCACCTTCAAAGGGGAGGTGAGGGAGATCGCCAACACCGGCTCCACCCAGAGGGGGAGGACCTTTGAAGAGACGACCAATTTTTATGTGAAGGTGGCCGTCCTGGACTCTGTCGGGACCCTTCGATCCGGAATGTCCGCCTCCGTGGACATCTTTACTGCTGAGAAGGATTCCACCCTCAAGGTCCCCATCCAATCGGTGGTGCTGAGGAACCCGGAACAAGAGGAAGAAGAAGGGCAAGAAGACGAAAATCCGGAAGGGGAGGAATACGAGAGGGATAACAAAAAGAAAGTGGAGGGAGTTTTTGTCGTCAACGATGGAGAAGTCCTATTCACCCCTGTCCAGACAGGAATCTCCGATGAGACCCATATCGAGATCTTAGAGGGAGTGGAACAAGGAGAGAAGATCGTCACGGGTCCTTTCCGGATCCTGAATGACCTGAAGAACGGGGATCTTGTGAAGATTGAGAAGAGTTCGAAGAAAAAAGGAAGGAGAGGGAGAAAGGAGAAATAAAATTGAACTTTTTAGAAAGCTTCAATACTGCGTTTGTCGCTATTCGTGCCCATAAACTACGCTCCTTCCTCACCACCCTCGGAATCCTCATCGGGGTGATGACCGTCATTGGCGTCATCTCCCTTATTTCCGGTCTCAACAAAGTCGTAAAGACTACCTTTTCCTCCATTGGAACGGACGTTCTTTATATTCAAAAGTATCCATGGATTCAGGAGAGTGGAGATTGGTGGAAATATCGGGGACGGAAGGACATTACGATGGATGATGCGGACGCCATCATGAGGCTCTGCCCCTCAGTTCAAACACTGGCAACCTTCCTTGACCGCCGCTCCAACATCAAATACAAAAAGAAGACATCCAGAATGGTCCCAGTCCACGGAACGACCCCTGAGGAACAGAAGATCACTGAACATTTTGTAGAACGGGGACGGTACATTACCGATCTGGATGTGGAACGGAAACAGATGGTCTGTGTGATCGGTATAGATGTCATAGAGGCCCTCTTCCCAGTGGAAGACCCCATAGAAAAAGAGATCCGGATCGAGGGGAATCGTTTCTTCGTTGTCGGAATTTTAGAAGAAAAGGGCAGTTTTTTTGGGGAAAGCTTTGATAATACTGTCGTCATTCCTATTTCCGTTTTCCAGAAGGTCTATGGGATACGGAGGTCTGTGGATGTGGACATTATGGTACAGCCAAAGGAGGGAGAGAAGGAGCAGGCGATTGAGGAGGTCCGAAATGTATTGCGTCGGAGGAGAGGAGTGCCCCCTGGGAAACCGGATGACTTTGCGATCAACTCCGCCGATGCCCTCATGCAAGCTTATAATAAATTTACCGGTGCCGCCTTTCTGGTTATGTTCGGGATCGCCTCTCTTTCCCTCCTCGTGGGGGGAATCGGGATTATGAATATTATGCTGGTCTCGGTAACGGAGAGGACAAGGGAGATAGGAATTCGGAAGGCGGTGGGGGCCCGATATCGAGACATCCTCTTGCAATTTCTCGTCGAGGCGGTGACGGTGAGTGGAATCGGGGGGGCCTTGGGGATTCTCCTTGGCTTCTCACTGGCAAAACTCGTCTCCATTGTTTCCAACTTACCCGCCACCGTTCCCTTCTGGTCCATCCTTTTGGGTTTCGGTTTTTCCAGTGTCGTAGGAATCTTCTTCGGTCTCTATCCCGCCACCAAAGCCGCCCGCCTCGATCCTGTTGAAGCCCTGAGGTACGAATAACGGAAGAAAACCCTTGCCTTTCTATTCCATTCATACTAAAATAAAACTGTTTGTCATAAAGAGAGGAGGAAGTGGTACGATATTTCACCCTTTTTTTTCTTCTTCTCGCCTGGCTCCCTTCGAATGTAGGGGCGATGGAGTACTACACCGATTTTATCCCCTACAAAGGGCGAGTGGAGATCACCTATGAAATTCCCAACGATCAACTCCAGTTCGTCACCCATACTAATGGGTATATCACTTTTTTTAATTTCATTGCAATATTTGAGGACGAAAATGGTAATATCATCAAAAGCGACATCTGGAAAAGATCCTACAAGATCGAGAACTATCAAGAAACTAGTCTCCTGAGCCAATCCATCTTTGGTGATGTCTCCCTCTCTATCCCTCCAGGATCCTATCGCCTCATCACTCGGGTCGAAGGCATGCATTCCTCAGAAGTGGGCCTCAATGAAGAGTCCGTTCAGGTTCCGGACTTCAACTCTCAATCTCCTCTCATTAGTGGAATCAAATTTCTCAAGACAGTTAAATGGTCAAATGGTGATTCCTTAAATACGCCAAAAACGGACCTAACCCCTGTAGTTCAATACTATCCAAATCCAAGACGGACTTATGAAGAGGAAGAGGATATTGCCTTTCAATTCGAAATCTACAGCACGGATACCTGTCAGCTAACCGCTATCTGGAAAATAGTTGATTGTGATCAAAAAATCGTATTCGAAGGAAAGAAAACGATAGAGAGCAGTGAATGGTCCCCCTTCAGTGTATTGAATCGAATCCGCTCTCCTGGCCGATCCAGCCCGAGGGTGGGGGTCGGGCTCGAAAGGCGGACATTGCCCCACAGCCGAACCCACCCGCCCGATTCGGGCCAAAAGGAGAGTGGAGAATTCAGATTTCACAATTCACAAATCACAATTCATCATTCACAATTCACGAAGGGAGGAGATTACTTCCTCAGAGTTCAAGTGGCAGAGGACAGTGATCCCGCCCGTGGCGGGACTACTTCTACTGCTACTTTCTCTCTTGATTTCTCCATATTTTACACCGAGGAGAATTATATCGAGAGGGTAGAGAAGATGGAATATTTAGCCACACCGGAGGAAATGAAGGTCTTGAAAAATGCTCCACCGGAGGAGAGGGAGAAGGTCTATCAGGAGTTTTGGAAGAAACATGATCCAACCCCCATTACAGAAAGGAATGAGGTCGAAGAGGAATATTTCCGGCGAGTGGAAATTGCCGATGAACAATTTACTCCGCCAGATCAGGGCTGGCGAAGTGATCGGGGGAGGATCTATATTAAGCTTGGTCCTCCCGATCAGGTTCAGGAGCAAGCCTTCAGTCTTTCTACGAATCCCTACCAGATCTGGCATTATTTTGGACACAACTATCAGTTTGTCTTTGTAGACGAACACGGTATCGGACAATATACCCTCACCAATCGGGAAGAGGAGATAAGGGCAGACCGTGAAAGGCGATAAAGATTCAATTCAAATTGAAAAATTAACAATGGGCATTGCATTATTTGCATTGCTAATTTTAAATTTCCCCGCTTCTGCCGATGATTCCCTCACCTTCTACGCAGATTTTGCCCGCTTTTATGCAGGAGAGGAAGTCACCGCCGTTGAGCTTGATTTTGAAATCCCCTATTACTCCCTTTCCTACACTGAAGATGCCCAATTCGGACTTCGAGCAGACCTCCAGTCGACACTGACCCTCAAGGATCGAAAGACAGGAGAGGAGAAGAGTGAGGATCGGAATCTAACCATTTATATCACTTCCCAAGAAGAAGCAGAGAAAAGGGGACAGGCTGCCCTCGACCGGAGGGAATGGCTCTTTGCTCCCGGTACCTACGACCTGACTTTCCGCCTGACCGATCTCAAGACTCAAAAGTCAGGAAAATTTGTTACCTCTCTCGTGATCCACTCCCCACCCCAAGACCTCTTCACAAGCGACATCCAGTTCGCCTCCACGATTGAATCGGATACGACCGAAGTAGAGGTGGGTTTGAACCCCGCCCCTACAAAAAAATTCACCAAGAATGGACTTCGGGTCACTCCTGCCCCTTCTGCCCTTTTTAATAAGAGTCGCTACCTCCTCTATTCCTACATGGAGATCTATAATCTTTCTGGAGACTATCAGGTGATGTATAGACTACTGGATGAAAAAGGGAAGGTAGTAAAAGAACTTCCGCCTAAAGATAAGGAGAAGCCAGGTCCTTCAGCCATAGAGGTAGGTGCCGTGAATGTAATTGCCCTTTCACCAGGGAAGTATCGGTTACAGGTGAAGGTGAAAGATTTTTCCACACAAAAAGAAGCCATCTCGGAGAAGGGGTTCACCATCTTAGAAACCCCTACCCAGGTCTCAACACAAATCCCTGAATGGTCGATAGACTACTATGATCAAATCGAATACGTTGCCTCCCCTCAGGAGTTGTCATTTTATAAAAGCCTCTCCTCAAAAGGGAAAAACGCATACTTAGATCGCTTCTGGAAAGAAAATGACCCCGATCCGATGACGCCTGAGAATGAGGCATTCCTCGCCTTCGCTCATAGAATCAGAGAGGCGGATTCCCTTTACTCTGCTGGATTTGAAAAGGGGAGAAGGACAGACCGGGGGAGAATCTACATCAAGTATGGACCACCGGATAATTTGGATAGGCGACCTGCAGACATCGCCTATAAGCCCCATGAGATCTGGTCCTATTATAGTAAGGGAGGAATGCAGTTTGTCTTTCTGGACTTTAGCGGCTTTGGAAAATATGACCTCATCTACTCTACCGTTGAAGGAAACTTCACCCACCCGAAATGGTATGAATTGATTGATCCTACCGAAGTGGAACAAAGACGAAGATAGATGAGAATGGGTTAAACAGTTAAATGGTTAAATAGTTAAATTTAACCGAATCCGCCTGTTAAATTGAGACATGGGGTCAGGCTAAGATTTATTTGCCTGACCCCAAATTCTACAATGCACAATTCAAATTTAGCATTTTAAATTGCTAATCTTAAATTGAAAGAAGTATCCCCAAAACCCCCACCCCCCAGCAATAATAGGCAAACCGATCCAGTTTCCCTCTTTGAACAATTGAGAGAAGAACCTTGAGCGCAAGAAGTCCAAATGCGAAGGCGAAAAAGGTTCCAATCAAGAGAGGAATCATCAGCGGATTTTGCGGATTCAACAGATTCAATCCATTCAAACCGCCTACAAATTCTATACCCACCGCTCCGAAGATCGCTGGCAGGGCTAAAAGGAAAGAAAACTCCACCACTTCCTCCCGTTTGAGCCCTAAAAAGAAACCTGTGGCAATGGTGAGACCCGATCGGGAAAGGCCAGGAAGGATTGCCGCTGCCTGAGCGATTCCCATCTTGAGAGCATCCTGAAACCCAATTCCCTTCTTCATCTTTCTCGAACCTGTGATGGAGGGTGAGAATCTCGTTAAGAAGAGGAAGCACCCTGTGACGAGGAGAGCAGAAGATGCCCAAAGATTTGCCTGAGGCGAATCAAAAATCTCCTTTACCAGTGAACGGAATGTAAATCCGAGGAAACCAGCCGGAAGGGAGCCAATGAGAAGAAGGAGAAGGAGACGAAAATTGGGGTCTTCCCCGTCTCTCTTTCGAGAGGAGAGGTGAAAAAGAGAGAGGAAGATCCCAGCAATTCTCTTCCGAAAAACGATGAGGACTGCCAGTGCCGTTCCAAAATGGAGGGCGACCTCAAAGGCAATTCCCGGTGGATTGATCCCCAGAAGTCCTTCTATGAAAAGAAGGTGGGCGGAACTGGAGACGGGAAGAAATTCCGTCAATCCTTGGAGAATCCCTAATGCCGCTGCCTTTAGATAAGACAAATTTTTGGAAAATAGTTACTGGAAATTAAGTGATAGAACACGAATGACACAGAAAACACGGATAGTCGCGGATTACTTCTTTCGGGTTTTACTAAATAATGAAATATTGATCTGTGGAAATCCGTCAAAACTTCCGCCTTCGGCGGCATCCCGCTTTAGCGGCGATGTGTAATCCGCGTTCCATTTTTTGATTTCCGATTTCAAATTTCCAATAACCAATTTCTATTCGTTTAGATCCTTCCTAATAGTAGAGCCAGAAGTCCCACGCCCATGTCCACCTTCAAGAGAAGCCCTGCCCGATTCAAACGTCCTGGTGATGGGTCACGAAAGAGAAAAAGAAATAGAAGGAGAAGAAAGAGATCCACACCAATAAGGACCACAAGGAGATAAAAGAGATTATAGAATTGAAAGAGGTAAGGGAGGGGGGTGATCCCGATCAATAGGAGAAAGACAATGAAGGAGAATCTCAGGGCAGCGATCTTCCCATAGCGGAGGGGTAGGGTCGTAACATTTTCTTTGGCATCCCCCTCCATATCTTCGGTATCCTTGATCACCTCACGACCCAAATGAAAGAGGAATGCGAAGAGAAATGGAAAAAGAAGAAAGTGTAAAGAGTGGAAAATCTGCGAAGCAGAATGGAGGGTAGAAAGACCACCGAAGAGAAAGACAAGACCCGAGAGAAGGCTCACAACAAGATTGCCAGCAAGACCTTTCTTTTTCAAGTGTAGGCTGTAGAGGAAGAGGAGACTGGATGCGAACAGGGCGATGAGGAAATCCCCGAGATTGATGAATGCGGAGAAGAAGATCCCCAGGAGGAAGAGGAATAGACTTAAAAGGAGGGCTTCCCCCTTTTTTACCCTTCCCGAAGGGAGAGGGCGGAGGGGGCGGTTGACCCGATCAATCTCCAGATCAAAGAAGTCATTGATGGCATTGGCCCCGGAGATGATGAGGAAGACTGACATAGAAGCAAGGAGAACCTTGTTCCCGCCTGAGAAGGATCCCAACCCTCCTGTCAGGAGAGCACCGAGAATGGCCGATAACGCCCCCAGTATTCCATTCACGGGTCTTGACAGTTGAATCAACCCAAAGACTTTGGACATCATAAAAAACTCAAGTAGGAGTTTGCAGTGGCAAAAGCAGTTGACTGCAACTGCCTTCTGTTACTGCCACTGTTTTAGAAATCGATCTCCACCCCTGTCTGAACCTGGAGGTCATTGGAATCATCGCCCTCCACATTACCTATATTTCGTAAGGCAACAATCCGCCCCAATAGAGAAAACCGGAGCCACCAGGAGGGCTCATAGTCGAGACCCATTCCCACCGATCTTCGGCTCTCCACAATACCAGAGGGAAATGGAGGGTGAGGAGGGGGTCGATCTTTTTCCCAGGGGACCAAATCCCTCCCCTCCCCTCGTCGAATCGAAACCCCTTCAATGCTCGAAGATAGAGTCTTTGTCCACCGGTGGGTGATTAGGAGAAGAATCCTTTCGGCATCCGGTCCCAATCCATCTCCAATAATGGCATCCTCATGAAGATAGGAATTGAGAGTATCCCTTTGGGTATAGACCCATTTCTGGATCCTTCCTACTTCTCCTGAGAGATCTGTATCCCGGAAGCCGAGAGGATCGAACCATTGAAATCCTAATATCCCTCCCAACTTGTCTGGAAAAGAGTCCCTGTCTGCATATTGAAAATCATCAATCAGAAGCTCCCCGTAGACCTTGATCCTCTTCACAGGAAAAGTAGAGAAATTCACATGCCAGAAGATGTTGTCATCTCTGTTCACATTTCTCTGGGTGGCATAATAGGGGATGATGGGGTTGAGGTAACCCAGTTCAGGGAGTCGGCGATGGTATAGAACGGCTTCAGTCAGACCAATGGTCGTTTTCCTGCCAAGGCTGAGGGAAAGGCGATGGTTCGAGAGGTAACTCTCATTCTCCGGAGAGATCAGGGCAGTAAAGGCACTGGCTCTAAACCGCCAGATATTTGTCGAGAACTGGATTAAATCGATGGGTGGGGCATTTGTAGAGAGAAGAAGTGTCCCAAACCTTCCTGAACCCCACCACTTCCGATCCCTCCCGATTTGAAGATGAAACCTCGAGAGATCAATGGCGAAATATGCCCGTTCAATAGAAGCCCTTACATCCTTCCATGGGGTGACCCCCACATCCGAAAACCCCACTTCCAGATCCCCTTCCCCTTTTCGCACAGAGACAGTGATCTCTTCATCGTAGGCGAACCTTTCTCCTAATTCCCCATAGGAACTCAAATCCAAAAGGGAAACTCTGGAGGTAAAGGTGGAATCGGAATTCCTCTGATGGAGGAGGATTCCAGCGAGACGCGTATCGAGCGTGAAGTAGCGATCCCCATCTTCAAATTCTAATAGTGGACGGTCGGCGATCTTCTTGGGATGAATCTCCAACTCCCTTTGAAACTCCACCATGAGCTTATCCACGTACCAATGATCAACATCAGAAAGATTGACTTCCCCCCTCTCGATGCTACCCAAAAGGGGGCGTAAAGCCTCGACAATCTCCCCTCTTGGTATGGGTCGAACTTCAAGGTCAAGTTGGATGAGATCCAACCCAACAAAGCGGTCTAAATAGGGATAAGCCCAGTGGTCAAGAGGAAGGTAGAGAAGGGACTGAGAGGTAGAAGTGGTAGTCCAGAAGAAACATAAGAGGAGATTAAAAATCTGTATTCTCGCCATAAAACATTTAACCATTCATCAATTTAACCATTTAACCAATTATTTTGGTGAGAATACCAATGCGATACCACTCTGTCAAGAAAAAACCTCTCCTTAAATAAGACTTGACAAATTCCTACTTGGATGGTAATAAAGTGATTGGAGGAAGAAAATGATGAATAAAAAATTCCTGATTAACTGTCAGGCTGTAGGGTCATGGACATCTCTGTTTCTGTTTTCTATATTCATACTCTTGTCCCTCTTATCCTGCAAAAAGGAAGAGAATGTTCTTTGGATTGGTGTAGCGGGTCCCATGACGGGGGATCAGGCAAAGATGGGAATCGACATGTCCAATGGAGTCACCCTGGCGGTAGAGGAGTGGAATGAACGAGGAGGAATCCTTGGAAAGAAGATCAAAATCATTAAAGGAGATGATCGGCGAGATCCGAGGGAGGCAGTGAATGTAGCCAATAAGTTCGTGAATGAAGGGGTAGTGGGGGTGATTGGACACTTCAACTCATCCTGTTCCATTCCCGCCTCCAAGATCTATTTTGAGTTCGGCATCCCTCAGATCAGTCCCGCTTCTACCAATCCAACGCTCACGGAACAGGGATTTGACTCCGTCTTCCGAGTCTGTGGGAGGGACGATCAACAGGGAAAAGTAGGCGCGGAGTTCATCTTGAATATCCTGAAGAAAACAAAGATCGCCGTTCTCCACGACAAGACCACCTATGGGCAGGGGCTGGCAGATGAATTGAAGAAGAATGCAGAGGCTCTGGGTGCGACAACAGTCGCCTATGAGGGGATCATCCAAGGAGATAACGACTTTACAGCCGTCCTCACCAAAGTGAAGACTAAAAATCCTGAGGTGGTCTATTTTGGAGGAATCTATCCCGAGGCAGGACTATTGGTGAAACAGATGAGGCATCTGGATCTCGATGCCATTTTTGTCTCAGGGGATGGAGTGATTGATCCAGAGTTCATCAAGATCGGTGGGGATGCAACGGAAGGGACCTTTCTCTCCTTTGGTCCCTCCGTTGAAGAACTCCCGACCGCCAAAAAGTTTATTGAGACTTATACGGAACGTTTTGGAGAGATTGGACCGTATTCCACGTATTCCTATGATGCCACCCAAATCCTCCTCACCGCTATCTCTCTAGCAAAAACCATTGATGGGAAGAAGGTGGCGGAAGCGATCCACAATCTCCGGTATGAAGGAGCTCTTGGAGCAATAGAATTTGACGAGAAAGGGGATGTGAAGATCGCCCCTTACATCTTCTGGGTTGTGAAAGGAGGGAAATTCGAGCCTTACAAACCTGCCGAGCCCGAACCCTCTACCTGACCCCCGGCCAAGGAAGCATGAGACCTTTCATGGGTGATTTCGGAGTGCGGAGTGCGGAATTCAGAATTTCCCATTCCGCATTCCCCATTTAAAAAATATGTTCCAGCAACAGATTGCCAATGGAATCGTCCTAGGAAGTATCTATGCTCTTATCGCCTTGGGCTATACAATGGTCTACGGCATCCTGGAACTGATCAACTTTGCCCACGGCGAGATCTATATGATCGGAGCCTATTCCGCCATCATCTTTTTAGCCCTCCTCACAACAGTCCACGCCAATCCCCCGGTTTTTTTCCTCCTCCTTCTCCTCTTCTCCTTCTCCATGGTCATGACAGCCATGTATGGTGCAACCATGGAGCGAGTTGCCTATAGACCCTTAAGAAAGGCTCCCCGCCTCTCCCTCATCATCACCGCTATCGGAATGTCCCTCTTCTTCCAGAACTATGTAATGCTCACCCAGGGGGCGAGGGATAAAGTCTTCCCCCAGGATGTTGCGAAAGATATCAGCCTTATGCTCTCCGACATCTTCCAGAGGATACTCCCGCCCGGCATTGGATCCCCTCATGGTGTGAGCCTTTTCGGTGCAAAATTCTCAAATATGGACATCGTCACAATCCTCTCCTCGATCACGCTGATGATCCTCCTCCAACTTTTCATCAAGAGGACAAAGACAGGGAAGGCGATGAGGGCAACGGCTCAGGATCCCAGTATGTGCAGACTGGTGGGAATTGATGTAGACAAGATCATCCGAGTCACCTTCATCATTGGATCTGCCCTCGGCGCCACCGCAGGGATAATGATCGCTGCGAATATGAAATATGGTCGCGTCCATTATTATATGGGGTGGACTATCGGGTTGAAGGCCTTCACTGCAGCCGTCCTGGGGGGAATTGGCAATATCCCGGGGGCGATGCTGGGAGGATTTGTTTTAGGGATTGTTGAAAGCCTTGCCGCCGGCTACATCTCCAGTGAATACAAAGATGTTTATGCCTTTGTTATTCTCATTCTCGTCCTGATCATCAAACCTACAGGTTTATTGGGTGAGAGGGTGCCTGAGAAAATGTAAACTTCCAAAGTCGGTTAAATGGTAATTCTCTTACACGGGGGTTTGGCTGTTAGGAAACGGAGATCCCTGGCTGCCGACAGGACAGGCTACGATTCGGTAATCGGTTAAATTTAACCATTAACGATTTAACCATTCAACAATACTTTCCCATGAGATTCCTGATCAAAAAATTCAGATGGTTATTTTGGCCCCTTTGGATCGGGCTCCTCACCCTCCCCTTTATGGGGCTCCGGGGAAGCCTCACCGTCCTCCTCGTCATCGCCCTGGGGATCTTACTGGCAAAGGGAATTACTTCTCTCAGTAATAAATTTAAAATCAAGTCTGTCTTAAGTAAACAATTCAGGCGGACAATATCACGGTTAAATATTCAAATCGCATCCCTGGCCGTGGGTCGGGCGAGGCGTTCGGGCTCGGCGGGCGGACTGCTCTCCATTCCCCGTTTACCTTCCACCATTGTATTCGTATCCCTTCTCTTCTTCCTCCCCCCTTTTATCAACCGTTACCCAATGGATGTGATCGCCACAGCAGGGATCTATGTCCTCCTCGCCCTAGGGCTCAACATCATTGTAGGCCTAACCGGGCTTCTGGTCTTGGGCTATATCGCCTTCTATGCAATTGGTGCCTATACCTATGCCCTACTCAACACCCATTTTTCCATCCCCTTCTTCCTCGCCCTTCCCATAGGAGGGTTCGTCGCCTATCTCTTTGGATTTTTCCTGGGAAGCCCTGTCTTGAGACTTCGGGGAGACTATCTAGCCATCGTCACCGTTGGCTTTGGAGAGATTACCCGCCTCGTCCTCAACAACTGGGATGAGCTAACTCGAGGTCCCAATGGGATTGCGGATATCTCCCGGCCTCAACTCTTTGGGTTCACATTCCGGGACCCCCTCCATTACTATTACCTCATCCTCATTCTCGTCCTCATCACCATCTTCATTACCGTGAGACTCACCCGTTCAAGAATTGGAAGGGCATGGGAGGCGATCCGGGAGGATGAGGTCGCTGCCTCCGCCATGGGGATCAATGTGGCGGCAATGAAAATGTTAGCCTTCGCCATTTCTGCCGCCTTTGCCGGGGTGGCTGGGGTCATCTTTGCGGCGAAGCAGACCCATATCTCCCCTGAATCTTTTACCTTCTGGGAATCGGCTTTAGTCCTCTCGATGGTCGTGATTGGCGGAATGGGGTCCATTCCCGGCGTCATCGTTGGAGCACTTACCCTCATCATCCTACCGGAGATCCTGAGAGGATTTCAGGAATACCGGATGCTCCTCTTCGGAGCCGGAATGGTTTTGATGATGCGGT
>JADFOU010000282.1:1594-3237 GCA_022562655.1 candidate division TA06 bacterium | reverse complement strand
ATGATTCCGCTAAGGGGAGATACTTTCCAAACTGCATCCCCTATCCCTCCTCAAGGAGGGGGAATGAAAGTCTATTATCAAGCGACAGCCCTGGATTCTTTGGGAAATGAGCAGAAGAGTCCCCAACTCTTTTATCGTATTCCCCTCAGGGCAGATCTGAATCTTCCAGACCCTCCTGAGATCTCCCTGGGAGGGAAGGAGTTCGTCACCCTCTTTGCAAGGATCTTAAACGATGGAGACACTCAGGTGGGCTCAGGGGTTGTGGCGTTCTATCTCTCTGGAGATACTCTTTTAGGGAGAGATACTGTAGATATCCCTCCCCGAGGCTCCGTCATCGCAGAGATCCCCTGGACCCTCCCACAAATTCAAAACCCCTATTCCATCTTCCTCCGATTGGATCCCGACAGTCTCATTCCTGAACTCGTGGAAGGGAACAACTCCAATGAGAACAGCCCTGTACTCATCGAGGTAGATCGGTTCAATGTGACCGTAGGTGGGGGAACCGGCGGAGAGGTGGGTAGTTTCGATGGGAACGTAAAAGACAGCATTCCAAGTCAAGCCGTCCTTCAGAATACGGTTCTTGCGATACTTTCTGAGCCCCCCCCTCTACCGACAAACCAGCCAGATCTCTTCTTTGCCTCCCTTCCTGGATACCCTCAAGGGAGGGGGTACCGCCTTTTCCTTGCAGACTCTACAGAGACTCTCCTCAACAATCAAAAAGCCATAATGAAAATCTTTTTCGATCCCCCCGATACAACAAAAAGAGACAGTCTCGCCCTCTATCGGTGGAAGGAGGGTCTCCAGAGATGGGTCTCTCTTGGAGGGGTCGTGCAGACTGACCACATAGAACTGAGTACTTCCTCTCTGGGTCTCTTTTCCCTCTTCATCAATCGGGATAATCGCCCACCAAAGATTGAGGTGACGGTGGAGGGGCAGGCCTTTGCCAATGGGGATTTTGTCCCTTCCAGGCCGGTCATCTCCGCCCTCTATCAGGATGTCAATGGGATTGACATTGATTCCATACAGGTTTTCCTCGATGGTAGCCCCGTCCCTACGGAGAAGATAACCTACCCTTCCCAACCGGAGGATCCGAATGCGGTCCCCGTCTCTGCCCTTCTGGAACTGGGAAGTGGAAGCCACTCCGTGCGTTTTGAGGGATATGATCTCAATGGAAATTCAGGAAGTGCAGAGATCCAGTTTCAGGTGGTTCCGGAGTTTCGGATCCTGAGAGCAGGGTGTTATCCCAATCCCGTGACGAAGGGAAAGGCGATCTTCACCTTCACCTTGACGGATCGTGCAGATGAGGCAGATCTTAGGATCTATACGACCTCCGGTAGGCTTGTGAAATCTTTTGACAGGGGTCGCTGGGGGAAACTCTCCGGTATAGGCTATCATGAGGTGGAGTGGAACCTCCTGAATTTAAAGGGAAAGCGGGTAGGGAATGGAGTGTATTTCGTCCTCATCCGGGCAAGGAAGGGGGATGAGAAAATTAAAATGCAGGATAAATTGGCGGTGCTGAGATGAAGCAAATTCAAAATGGGTCAGCGAATTGAGAAAAACAGTAGCCATTCGACTCCGCTCATGGCAGGCAGTCCCTAATGTACCAATCCGTGAGTATCCGTGTGTATCCGCGTCATCCGTCT
>JADFOU010000282.1:0-1584 GCA_022562655.1 candidate division TA06 bacterium | reverse complement strand
CTCATTTTGCATTGCTAATTGCTAATTTTACATTTTAATATGAAATATTTAACAGGTGTTCTCTGCGTTCTCTGCGTTCTCTGCGTTCTCTGCGTCTCTGCGGTGCAAAGCTATGCCGATGAATATGCCGCTGACTTTCTCAACATTGGGGTAGGGGGGAGGGCCTTGGGGATGGGAGGGGCCTATGCATCGATTGCAGATGATGGGAGTGCATTTTACTGGAATCCCGCTGGACTCCCCTATCTTGTAAAGCGAGAGGTGACGCTCCAGCACACCTGGATCTTCTCCGGTCTCGCCTCACATGACTTCGTCAGTATCGTCCACCCTCTACCCAATATGGCAGGTGTAGGATTTTCTTGGATCCGTTTTGCCGTAGATGAGATCCCTCTCTACCCTGAACTCCCAGGGACACCCGATGAACGAAAACAGGATCCGAACCTGCGGCCCGATGGAATTCCTCAGGACTATTTCAATGATCAGGAGAATGCCTTCTTCTTCACCTTTGGAAAGAGGTTCGAGGAAAAAATCGGAAAGGACTGGCGCTATCTCACCATTCCTTTTACCCTTTCCTTTGGCGGAAACCTCAAGTTCATCCAGCAAAGTCTTTATGACCGAACCGGAACCGCAACTGGTTTTGATTTTGGAAGTATCTTCCGACTCAATCTGAATGACCTGACCGGAACAACAGAATATTGGGGAGATGTCTCCCTCGGCGTCTCTCTCCAGGACATAGGAGGAACGAGGATCACCTGGGACACTCCAAGTCAACATGTCGATCGGATCCCTTTCAATGGGAAGATCGCATTCTCCTATAATCAGCCCCTCTTCTCTTCCTCTCGGATCCTTTTTGCTTATGATCGAGACAGTCGATATGGAGGGAGAGAACACTGGGGTCTGGAATACGGATTGAATCATCTCTTAGCCCTTCGAGCCGGTCTGGATGAGATCAA
Source organism: candidate division TA06 bacterium (assembly GCA_022562655.1). Classification (GTDB taxonomy): domain Bacteria; phylum Hydrothermota; class DG-26; order E44-bin18; family JADFOU01; genus JADFOU01. The sequence continues at coordinate 634 of JADFOU010000282.1, read as the reverse complement.
TTCAGGCGTGTTCACCCTGGGAACAGGAATTCAGGTCTCAAAGTTCAAAGTGGACTATGCCTTTATGAGCCATGATCTAGGGGGAACCCATCGGGTGAGTGGAGGGGTAAGGTTTTGAGACAAAATAAACTCATTTGTAAATTAGCATTTTGCATTGCTCATTTTTCATTGCTCATTTTTCTTGGAATTTCTTGCAGCAAGCAGGATCTCACCCCTCCCAGTCCACCCTTTCTCATCCCCCACGGAAACGATGAGGATTCCGTAGATGTGGGAATTGATGCTGTGCCGGAGGGGGATTGGATCTATTTGGAATGGCGAGAAAATCCAGAAGAGGATCTTGCGGGATATATCGTCTATCGGGCGACCCTTCCAAACTCCGGATTCACTCCCATCTCTTCAATGATTCAGGATACGTTCTACCGGGATCAGAGTATCTCTATTGGGATTCGATACTATTATACCGCTACGGCGGTCGACACAGCAGCAAATGAATCAACACGTGGGGCTACCGTTGATTATCAACTGGCTTCGAAACCTTTCCTCCTCTCTCCAATGGAAGGAGACTCTCTCCCTTCCGATTCCATTCTATTCAAATGGAAATTGGATGGTGTCAATGATGGATTTTTTATCGTCA
>JADFOU010000014.1:12400-15439 GCA_022562655.1 candidate division TA06 bacterium | reverse complement strand
TCGGAAACTGAGAATCTTGAGCGCGGGAGAGGAGAGTGGAACTTCCAGTGGAGCGGTGAAATGCGTTGATATTGGAAGGAACACCGGTGGCGAAGGCGGCTCTCTGGCCCGCTGCTGACGCTCAGGTTCGAAAGCTGGGGGAGCAAACAGGATTAGATACCCTGGTAGTCCCAGCCCTAAACGATGGGCACTAGGTGCAGGTTCTTTAAGGATCTGTGCCGTAGCTAACGCATTAAGTGCCCCACCTGGGGAGTACGGCCGCAAGGTTGAAACTCAAAGGAATTGACGGGGACCCGCACAAGCGGTGGAGGATGTGGTTTAATTCGATGCAACGCGAAGAACCTTACCTGGGCTTGACATGCTCGTGGTACCAATCCGAAAGGGGAGGGACCCCGTAAGGGGAGCGAGCACAGGTGCTGCATGGTTGTCGTCAGCTCGTGCCGTGAGGTGTTGGGTTAAGTCCCATAACGAGCGCAACCCTTGTCCTTAGTTGCCAGCAAGCCTTTTGGCGTTGGGCACTCTAAGGAGACTGCCGCTCTGAAGGCGGAGGAAGGTGGGGACGACGTCAAATCATCATGGCCCTTATGTCCAGGGCTACACACGTCCTACAATGGCCAGTACAGCGGGATGCTACACCGCGAGGTGAAGCTGAGCCCTTAAAACTGGCCTCAGTTCAGATTGCAGTCTGCAACTCGACTGCATGAAGTTGGAATCGCTAGTAATCGCGGATCAGCAGGCCGCGGTGAATACGTTCCCGGGTCTTGTACACACCGCCCGTCACGTCATGGAAGCCGGGAGTACCCGAAGTCATCGACTCAACCCCACCTCGGTGGGGAGAGAGGTGCCGAAGGTAAGACTGGTGACTGGGACGAAGTCGTAACAAGGTAGCCGTACGGGAACGTGCGGCTGGATCACCTCCTTTCTAAGGAGATTTGAGATCTCACTTCGGAATCTCAAATTTCAAAATTTGGGTTAGTGCACGCTTTTTCTCTAGCCTAAATGTATAGCTAATAGTCTATAGAAACAGATAAAACTTGCAATTTGAGCTTTACGTATAGACTATTTTATGGGCCTATAGCTCAGTTGGTTAGAGCGCACGCCTGATAAGCGTGAGGTGAGTGGTTCGAATCCACTTAGGCCCACCCGAAACTTCAGGGATCAGTGATCAGGGGTCAGTTTTTAGACTGTCTGACTGCTGATTGCTGTAAGCTGATGGCTAATAAAGGGTGGGCGAGTCCCAGCCCCTTCCAAGGGGCTGGACGAGTGGAGGGGAAGAGGCGAAAGTCGTCTCCCCCAAGAGTTGGTTCAACCTTCAAAAAGGAGGATGAACGTGAGTAAAGGGCTTAAGACAGTCCTTGTCTTGGTGTTGGCTGGGTTTTTTGCGACAACAGCATTGGCAACCCAGACTCGTGTGAACACAATGGGGGGTATGGACATCTGGCTCCGAGATGATGTGAACCTCGATTGGAATCCTGCCCTCCTGCCGTGGTATGCTGAACAGGTCACCGTGGAGTATGGCACTTGGAACGCCAATCCGAACCTTCAATCCATCGCAGTCCGTCTGACCAACAACGATGAGCAGTCGATGGGAGTCTTCGGGCTTGTTCTGAATCCTCATCCCGAAAACAAGTTTATCCTGTCGGTACCAAATCCCGGTGCACCTCTTATGCCTCCAGGGGATGTACCCAATACTGGGTTCCCTTCTAATTCACCTAACATCGAGCCGGAGCAGTTCTGGAAGCTGATGTGGGGGAAGCGGTTGGGGGATCAATTGAGCATCGGCTTGGGGTTGAACATGGGGGGCAACTCAGTAACCTCAGATTCGTCAGGAAACCGAAAATCAGAGGACAAGATCTCCATGGTCGCGTTTAACCCTGGAGTCGTACTGGAACTGGGGGAGGAATCAATCTATATTGACATCGGGGGTCGATTCAGTAAGACCTCCTTCTCCTTAGTCAGCGGCGACACCACTTTCTATGAGAACACGGGAGGAACCCATATCACCCTCGGAGGGAGAGCATGGTTTGAACTCAGCGATTACGGCTATCTTGTTCCTGCCTTCGGATTCAACTCATCCGATATGTCCTGGGAGAATAGTCTTGCTCCTGTTGTAGAAACTGTAGACAAAAGATCCTCCCTCTTTGCCGGTCTGGGTCTTCAGGTGATGCCCACTGAGGAGACAACGGTTCTCGTTGCCGCCTATTACGGTTCGCTTAAGAATGAGTTCACTACAGGACTCGATACCACCGCGACCTTGACCAATACCACAGCACCCGGTTGGGTTGTCGGGGTCGAGTCAGATTTGACCTCCTGGCTGACGGGAAGGGTGGGTGCAAGCAAGCACAGCCCCAGAACAATGAATGTGGAGTTTATTGGTCCCTACAAAGGGGAGGTTAAGACAACCAACGCCCCCTTCGATGTGGCTGTAGGTGTAGCCCTTCACTTCCTGGATTTCAGAGTGGATACGGAACTGCATCCTGACTTTCTCTTCTTCGGACCCGATTTCATCGGTGGACAATCCACCCAACCTTTCGTCCAGATCAGCATCCTCTATGACTTCTCTGGGATGTAATTCAACTTTGGATTTGTCTATTCGGAAGGAGGCTCGCCGATTCGGTGAGCCTCCTTCTGTCAAAAAATCGATTCAAATCAGTAGGGTGTAGGTTGGTATTTTTTCCTGCCATCTGCGCTCCGTCGCAGACCTTCCTTCCTGCCTATCGGTAGGCGGGCGCCCACCGTAACGTGCTTCGTGAAGGCGGGAGCTTTGGCCCGGCCTTCGCAGCCGCTTCGGCGGAGTAGGCAGCGTAGGCGACAACTGCATACTGCTACTGTAGTTTACGGGGACGTAGCTCAGTTGGGAGAGCGGCTGCCTTGCACGCAGCAGGCCACCGGTTCGAGTCCGGTCGTCTCCACTTTTTTTATTCAATGGAGAAACAATCTGGGGATATCCTGATTCAATTACATCAAAATGGCTTGCGTAATTCATTTTGGGAGTATAGGGATGAAGCTCAGTTGGGTTAGGGCGTGGCGCTTTGGGCG
>JADFOU010000014.1:0-12390 GCA_022562655.1 candidate division TA06 bacterium | reverse complement strand
AGCAGGTCACCGGTTCGAGTCCGGTCGTCTCCACTCAGTTTTGATTCAGGGTCTTTCCTATCTCCTTCCGAAACAAATACACGGTTCTTGACGTCTCTTTAAGAAAAGGCTTCAGGATCGTGCAAGAATTCAAATTGCCTTCAATACGTCGGGGGAAGCCGTTTGGAGGGTTGATTTTTCGTTAAAAAGGCTTGACAAAATGGACATTTTGCTCTATTTTAGAAATAGAGAATATCATTGAAGGAGGAGACTTATCGAGGGGAATTAATGTTGGGGGAAAACCAATTTAGGTTGAAGATTTTCTGGATTGAAGATTGAAGAGCCAAAGGAAGACCTTCAAAGGGGATGGTTTTTCCTCAACATGAGACCCCGATAAACCAGTTAAATGGTTATTGGTTAAATAGCTAAACCTGTCTTGACGACAGGTCTGGATTTAACCATTTGACGAATTGCCAATAGTCAAAAGTCGGACCGGGTGACTCGTGATGAGGGCCCGGTTTTTTTATTACGAATTCAATGCAAATTAAGTATTGCAAAATGATCAATTGCAAATGAAGATTTTCAAATTTACATTGCTAATTGCTAATTTTACATTTTGCATTTCTCCTTCCTACGGAGGGATGACGAGGCAGTTTCATGAGAAGATGGTGAAGTCTATACTCGACCCAATCCTTGGACTCTCCCAGAGTCTGAAGGTTGATCTTGATATTGGATATTGCATGATAGAGGAAAGAAAAGGGAATGAATTGATTGCCATTCCCCACATCTTCTCCTTGGATGAACACCTGAAGCAGCAACGAAAGGAGACCCTGAGGGAGATCTGGATTGGACTCTTCCAAAAATCTCTGGGAGTGGAGGGAAACAATACGGGTAGGCCGGGGATAGTGATTGAACTCCCCGTGAAATTTCCAAAAGCTATCAAGGGAATCATCGGGGAGGGGGCAAGGCTCAACATTCGGGGGTCTCAGGAGATCAATTTCGGCGTCCGAAAGTCCTTTTTCTTGCAACGGATAGAGACGGAGTCAAGTCGTCAATCTCCCCTTCCGGAACTCCTGATGCAGCAGAGGCTCAATGTAAAATTAGATGGGACCGTAGGGCAGAAGATCCATGTCTTAGTGGATCACGATTCGGAGAGGCTCAGCCAATTGGATAACAAGATTCGTCTTCAGTATATCGGGGATGAGGATGAGGTAATCCAGAAGATTGAAGCGGGACATACCTCCCTCTCCCTCCCCGGGGGGACGAGGCTCATCGGCGCCCCACCCAGACATGAAGGGCTTTTTGGGATTCAAACTCAGGCAAAGATAGGACCCGTGGATATTACTGCCATTGCTTCCAAGGATCAGGGAGAAGCGGAGAGTTTCAAGATCACCGGTGGTACAAAATTGGACACACTCATCATCCCGGATCACCAGTTTATCCCTTGGCGATTCTTTGTCATTGAACCGGATCCCCTGTGGAGGGTAATAGAGTTGAAGGTCTTTTTAGACGATGGAAATTTATCAAACAATACGAATAATGCATTTGTGGGGCACGCGACGTTTCCAATGGGTGATTCTACGGGAGATTATACTGGCTGGTTCGATCTGAAGTTTCTCTCAACGAATTCAACTGGCTTCTATCTTAAAAGTGAAAATGGTATTGAATTGGTCCAATCTCTCAGTCGTCAGGAGGTTCTGGCAGTCTCCTATATCCGAGAGGATATCTCAGGAGTTCAGGATACCGTAGGAGATTTTGAGGATTTCTATCCCCCGGGCGATATCGATACCTTCGAACTAAAATTGATCCGCCCTAAAAACTCCCTTCCAGACCAGCCCACCTGGAATCTGGCATTAAAGAACTTCTACCCCATCGGGGGAATCAATATCGATCCAGACTCTCTGAATCTCCGGATCTTCCTCCGGAATCCTGACGGGGGGGTCGATCTGGATGTGGACCCTGTTAAGGATATCACTTTCCTCACCCTCCTCGGCCTGGACACCACGGGGAATCAGGGTGTTCCGGATGGGAAAATGGACGATGGGAACATGGATCCGGCAAGAGGGCTCCTCTTCTTCCCCCAACTCTTTCCCTTTGCAGATTCTATTCTCACCTACCAAGACTCGGTCATCTATGATACAGCGAATGTAGGAATCTATCAGGGTCTCTATTACCTCCAGATCGTCATCAAGAGGTCTCAAACGACCTTCAATTTAGGGAGGACGGACATCTTAGAAGGGTCCGAGGTGGTTCTTCTAAATGGGAGGCAACTGGAGAGGGGTAAAGACTATACCATCGACTATGACTTCGGAGAAGTGATCTTGATCGGTAAAGCGGCGAATGATGGATCACTTCCCGATGCCCGTGTGGAGATTGACTTCCAGTTTGCTCCCTTCTTCAGCCTCACCTCCAAGAGCCTGGTTGGAATGAGGGGGGATTATGTGTTTGAACAGGGAAGGATCGGCTCCTCCTGGATGTTTCGGAGTGAGGGGGCGCCACAGCGGATTCGCCAGAGATTAGGGGAGGAGTCCACACGGATCCTGGCCGGGGAAGTGGATGCACAGTACTCCATCCAACCTGCCCTCTTCACCCGGATTGCGGATGCGGTCCCCCTGGTTGAGACGGACGCGCCTTCTTTGCTGAGCTTCACTGTAGACGGCGCCGCCTCCCTCCCCAATCCCAGTGTGACTGGGGAAGGCTATATTGATGATATGGAAGGAAATCTCCTTGCCTATGACCTGGGTCTCCATCGAACTTCCTGGTTCTACGGCTCTCCACCCCCAAGTAAGATGGACATATCGAATGAGGTGGACACGACACTTATCGGCTATCTCCAGTGGTATAACCCTTTCCAGAGAGTCCTCATCAGGGATTTGGAGGAGAATCTACCAAAGCATAGAGAGAACGAGCGGAAAGATTACTTGAACCTCGTCTTCACGCCTAAGGATGGAGATACAGCCTCGTGGGGGGGTATCTCCAAAGCCATCTCCTTCGTTGATGCTAAGGATTTCTCCCAACATAAATTCCTCGAACTCTGGGTGAAAGGGGATAGTGGGATCCTTCATGTTGACATAGGTTCCTTCCTCTCTGAAGATGCATTTTGGCGGCAGAGGGAGGGAGATCAGGTTCGGGGAAAGAAAGATGTCCTGGACTCAGAAGATGAAAATAATAACAGTACCCTGGATGCAGGGGAGGATAAAGGGATAGATGGCGTTGAGGGAGAAGATGGGAAGAGTGTTCCCGGCGATTGGGGAAATGACGACTATTTCTATGATCGGAGCAATCCCGATGACTACTCCAGAATCAATGGAACCGAGGGGAACAATCGGCTGGATACGGAAGATCTGAACCGTACCGGTATCCTTGACAAAGATGACGACTATTTCGCCTTCACCCTGGATCTTTCCTCTGACAAATTTGTCGAAATTGACCGAATGGATGAGACGGGTTGGCGGCTTTTCCAAATCAACTTAGACGATCCCTCGGTTCAAAGAGTTGGACTCCCGGACTGGCAGGTGACCCAGTACGTCCGGCTCTGGGTGGAAGGGTTTACCCAGACGGACACCATTGGAGTCGCCAGCCTTGACATAGTGGGAAATCGTTGGAAAGATGGAGGGATCGTACCCCTTACAACCCGCCGGAGAAGGAGTGAATTCAAAGACACAAGTTTCAAAATCGCCACAAAGAACAACGAGCGAGATCCGGACTACACCCCTCCCTTTGAGCCCCGAAAGGACGCCTTTGGGAGGCCGGAAAGGGAGGGATCCTTAGTCCTGGATTATACGAATCTCCCTCCAAACAGTCGTGGGATGGCTTTCTACCAGTTCACCCGTGACCAGGACTTCACTCTCTACAAGACCCTCTCCTTCTATGTCCATGGACCCGAATCCGGTAACCCAACCTTCTCCTTCCGATTCGGTGGGACTGAAAGGAAGAATTATTACGAATTCAAAAAGACGGAAATGGGGAATCGATGGTACTCCATTGATCTCTCCTTGGATCAGCTCACCAATTTGAAGAATGGGAACCCCTCTCTCCGAATGATCTGGCGGATGGAGGTGGCTGTGGAGAATGAAGAAAATACTCCCATCACAGGTGAGATCTGGATAGATGAGATCCGCCTCACCGATCCCCGCAGTGACCCTGGAACCTCTACCAATTTCGGTCTTTCCACCCGTTTTGGAGACCTTCTGGACTGGAGTCTCAACCTCCGACGAGAGGACGAGGAGTTTCGAACCCTTACCCGAAAGAGACCCCCCAATAAGCTGTCCACTACTTTAGGCACCCGAGGAACCCTCAACCTTCATAAATTCCTGCCCAAGAATTGGGGTCTTGGAATGCCCCTCTCCCTCAATTATTCTAAAACCCGAGGCCTTCCGAAATACAAGTCGGGTTCGGACATCCTCCTGGAGGGAGAAGCAAGAAGAAAAGAACAGTCCCTCACAACAAATCGAAGCGCCAATCTCTCCCTCAAAAAACAGAAACCTTCCAGAAAACTATTCGGGCGCATCTTTCTGGATCCCTTCAAGTTCTCCACCTCCTACTTAGAGAAGTTCTCCTCTTCTCCAACTCAACTGGATACGACTGTATCCACAAGTGGCTCGGTTTCCTATGGCTACAACCCTCAATTGCCTTCTCTAAAACCATTGAAGGGGTTGGAGTTCTCTTATTTCCCGGACAACATCAATCTTTCGAGTTCCTACAGCCGATCGAGGTCAATACGCTTTATGCAGACAATAACCGTGTCAGACACCTCAAGCTCCAAGACCGACACCTCTCTCGTCCGGACGGACCTCGATATTCGGAAGACGCTCAGGGGAAGTGGGACTGGAGGGATAAAACCCATCCAGATTACCACCACCCCCTACACCCTTCAGTCCAGACTCAACTACACCATTGAGACAGATCGGGACCTGATCCATCCCCACCGGAAGGAGGCCTCCGCCTTAGGCGGAATTAATTTCGGAAAGGAGATTGGGATGCGCCAGCGGGCACAGGGGGTCCTCTCCTCAAACATCTTAAACCTCCTTGAACCCTCTTTCTCGTACAATACCCGTTATGATGAGAATCACGGATTGGAAGTAGGTGGGGTCAATAAAGATCTACGGGATGTCGGAAATGTCAGCACCAGTGAGATTCGGACAACCTTCAACCTTTCCCAATTCTTAGAGTTCATCATCCCGGAACCCGATTCGGAGAAGAAGGTTCAAACCGGCTCTCCCACCTGGATTCTCACCCAAATCGGGTTCTTGGCCAAGAAGGTCTCCTCCCCCCAGGGGTCCTATAGCCACACTCGGCAGTCCACCTACTCCTGGTTGGATGGCCGCCCCCCCCTCTCCTATCAACTGGGATTTTCAAGGGATCGGGGGAATGTGGGGCAGGATCCCAACTCCAGTAAGAGGGACTACGCCTCCATCCAGAATAGTTATGACTTAAGGAGCGGCGCCTCCTTCGGAACCCTCTCCTTAAACATTTCCCTCCGGGGAGGAGATTCCGAGGGGGGGTACCAAGGAGGGAATGAGACCTGGTCTCAGAATCTCACCTGGCCCATCCTCGATCTCTCCATCTCCGGTCTGGAGAGGAGAGGGGTTTTGAATCGACTCTTTCAAAACGCAAGCCTCCGCACCTCCTTCTCTACAGGACGGGAGGAGTCCGGGGAATTTCAGAATCAAGTGAGAAGTGATCCCAATCATATCTCCAGGAGATGGAGCCTCTCCCCTTCCCTGCAGACGACCTGGAAGAATGGAATTACAACCAACTTGAGCACTGATTTTTCCAGGAACAAGGATGAAAGACCCCTATCCCCGTCGACGACAGAGGGGAAGACCCAAAATTATAGCCTCACCTTAGGCTATGGTCTCAGAGCCCCTGGTGGACTCCAGATCCCTCTTATCGGTAGGGTCCGGTTCAAATCCACCCTCGACCTGAAACTGAACATCAAATATAATACAACCCTTCAGAAGACCTTTACGGTATTAAATCCAGAAGGGGATATCAAGCAGAATTTGGCAACCTTTTCCGTCAGTCCAACCGCTTCCTATACCTTCTCCCAGACCCTCACCGGTTCTCTGGATATGGGTTTTCAAGAGAAGAACAACAAGAAACTTGGACATACCAATCGGGATATCTGGCTCAATTTCTCCGTCACATTCCGGTTCTAATTCTGGTTAAATGGTCAATTTGTTAAAAGGTTAAATTTAACCAATCACCATTTAACCAATTACCCATTCGTATGTTAGGTCTTGACTTCCATTTTTGATTGTGGTAAATTCAAAAATACCTATGGATCCCGAATCGGGAACAGGTATTGTAAGATATAAAATTAAAAGATGTCGTCGCAAGTTCACAAAATCATTATTATCGGCTCAGGATGCGCTGGATATACGGCAGCCGTCTATGCCGCCCGGGCAAACTTGAAACCCCTCCTCTTTGAGGGAATCCAACAGCCTGGAGGACAACTCACCATCACGACCGATGTGGAGAACTACCCGGGGTTTCCGGAGGGAATCCAAGGTCCCGACTTGATGGCCCTCTTTAAAAAACAGGCAGAACGGTTTGGAACGGTCTGTTTCCCAAAGGATGTGAACCAAGTGGACTTCAAAAACCACCCTTTTACTATCACCGCCGAGGGCAAAACCTATTTTGGAGAGTCGGTGATTATCGCTACCGGCGCCTCGGCAAAGATGCTGGGGCTGGAGTCTGAAAAGCGGCTTATGGGTCACGGGGTCTCTTCCTGTGCCACCTGTGATGGGTTCTTCTTCAAGGGAAAAGAATTAATCGTGGTTGGAGGCGGAGATTCAGCGATGGAAGAATCTACCTTCCTCACCAAGTTCGCAACCAAAGTCACCGTGGTCCACCGGAAGGATAAACTCCGTGCCTCCAAAATCATGCAGGAAAAGGCTTTCCAAAATCCTAAGATTGATTTCATCTGGAACTCTGCCGTGGAGGAGATACTGGGAACGGTGGAGGAGGGGGTTCGAGGAGTGAACTTGCGAAATGTGAAAACCAATGAAGTCAGAGAGAAACCCTGCGGGGGGGTCTTCATCGCCATCGGTCATATCCCCAATACCCAACTCTTTCAGAATCAGTTAGATCTGGATCAGCGGGGATACATTGTCACCCAGAATGGATCCGCTACCAGTGTTCCAGGAGTCTTTGCCTGTGGAGACGTTCAAGATCACGTCTATCGCCAGGCTGTAACGGCAGCAGGGAGTGGATGTGTGGGTGCCATGGATGCAGAAAAATTTTTGGAATCAAAAGGAGACTGAGATGTCAGAAGAAGTCAATCTGTTCCATGAGACTGCTTTCAAGCAGTTCAAAAAGGCGGCCGACCTATGCCAACTGAATTCCACGGTACGAGAAATCCTTTCCCAGCCAAAGAATGAACTGATCGTCAATTTTCCCGTTCGGATGGACAATGGTGAGCATGCTCTCTTCAAGGGGTATCGGATCCAGCACAACAATGTCCTGGGTCCTTACAAAGGTGGAGTGCGGTTTCACCCCATGGTGACATTGGACGAACTGAAGGCATTCGCAGCATGGATGACCTGGAAGACGGCACTCATGGGTCTCCCCTTTGGCGGTGCGAAGGGAGGGATCAAATTCGATCCCAAAAAGCACAGTACAGACGAACTCCGACGGATCACCCGAAGGTTTCTCTATGCCCTCGAGGGGAATATCGGACCCGACTATGACATCCCGGCACCGGATGTCGGAACGAATGCTCAGATCATGGACTGGATGATGGATACTTATATTGCAACTCATGACTCAAGAGACCGAGAAGTGGAAAAAGGTGTCGTTACGGGAAAGTCCATTGAATGCGGGGGGAGCGAAGGACGGGAGAAGGCTACGGGGCAGGGTCTCGTCCATGTCCTGGAAGAGTGGATGAGGAATCACGGGCGTTCTCTCAAGGACACCACCTATTTCCTCCAAGGTTTTGGAAATGTTGCATACTTCACCGCCATTCTATTGCATGAGCAGGGAGCGAAACTTCTTGCAGTAAACACCTCTACGGGAACCACCTTCAACAAGAATGGAATTGATCCAGTTAACCTTCTCAACCATTACAAGTCCAAGGAGAAAGTGAAAGACTATCCCCATGGGGAAACCATTTCGAAAGATGATTTCTTCTCTATTCAGGCGGATGTGTTCATCCCCGCTGCCATTGAGAATGAGATTAATGAGGTGACGGCTCCCCTCATCCAAACGCCTTTAGTGGTGGAAGGAGCCAATGGTCCCACAACCATGGAGGGGGAAGAGATCCTGAAGAAGAAAGGGGTTGAGATTCTCCCGGACATCCTCGCGAGTTCCGGTGGTGTAACGGTGAGTTATTTTGAATGGCTTCAAAATAAGCGCTCCGAGCACTGGGAGCTGGAGGAGGTGGATCGTCTGTTAAAGGGGAAAATGCAGAAGGCTTATGCAAGGGTGAAGCAGGCGAAAGAGGAGTACAAGACCGACTTTCGAACCGCTGCTTATATCGTGGCTCTGAAATTGATTGAAACGGTTTATTCGAGAAGGGGCATCTTCCCGTAACCCAAATCCCAAAGGATTCCTTCAATAACGGGGGTCGGGGCGTTCCATGGAACGCCCCGATTTTCATTCAAAAGGAGAGTATATTTTGTTGACCTTGCAAGAGGGAGGAAGAGGACTCAAAAGGGTCTTGACTTTTGGGGTTTTTTTCGGTAAGTTAAATCAATTCATTGACTTTAGACTGCTGAGAAATACGAAATGAACCATCCCCATTCGACGAAGATGAACCCATATTCACCCCACTTCTGCCGAGTCGTCTCTCTCACTTCGATCTCTTAAATCAAAAGGTTACACTCCATGATAAAAGTAGGCGTCTTAAAAGAATCTGGAAGTGAAAAAAGGGTGATCTTACTTCCGGAAGGCGTAAGGACATTGCAGGAGATGAAAACGGCTGTATGGGTCGAAGCAGGTGCTGGCAAAGAAGCCTATTTTCAGGATGGAGCATACAAAGAGGCAGGAGCAAGGATTGCCGAAAAAGGCGAGATCATCGAAAATACATCCGTCATAATCAAAATTAATCCCCCTACCTCAGAAGAAAGAAATGCTATGAAAGAAGGAACAGTGCTGATTGCTATCCTACAACCCCTATCAAATATTTCGCTTATTGATGAATTAGCAAAGAAGAATATAACAACTTTTAGCCTGGATTGTATACCCAGAACGACCCGAGCTCAGACAATGGATGTTTTGTCTTCTATGGCCACTGTGGCCGGCTATAAAGCCGTTTTATTGGCAGCAAGCCATTTACCTACCTTTTTCCCTATGTTTATTACTGCTGCCGGCACTGTCACTCCGGCAAAAGTATTGATTTTGGGTGCCGGTGTAGCTGGATTACAGGCAATCGCTACAGCGAGAAGATTAGGTGCAGTAGTAGAAGTGTTTGATGTTAGAGCTGATGTGAAGGAAGAAGTAGAGACCTTGGGTGCGAAATTTGTAGAAGTAGAAGGTGCAGTCGATGAAGCAAGAGCAGGGGGATATGCCGTTGAGCAAACAGGGGAGTTTCAGCAGAAACAAAAACAACTCATTCATAATCATGCAGTTAAATCAGATGTCATTATCACTGCTGCCCAGATTCCTGGTAAAGCTGCTCCTAAATTAATCTCCGAGGAAACAGTAGATGCCATGAAACCAGGATCAGTGATTGTTGACCTTGCAGCATCGTCGGGAGGCAATTGCGAGGTTTGCAAGAATAATGAAACCATAGTGAAAAATGGTGTGACGATCATTGGAGAATCCAATCTCCCAGCGACCATGCCCGTGGATGCAAGCAAAATGCTCGGTAAAAATATCATCAATTTCTTAAAATTGATAATTAATAAGGGAGAATTAAATCTTGATTTTAAAGATGATATCATTAAAAACACCTGTATCACACAGAATAAAGAAATCATCAACGAAAGTGTGAAAAATTTGTTCATGAAAACTGCTAAAACGTTTTAAATATGGAAGAAATTCTTAAGCTTATCTTTCAAAACAAAGAAGCAATCTTTATTGTGCTCCTATCCATATTTCTTGGAATAGAGGTTATTTCTAATGTGCCTGCTATTCTTCACACGCCTTTAATGTCAGGTGCGAATGCTATTCATGGAGTCGTGGTTATTGGGGGGATTATTGTTATGGGGCATGCAGATCCTGATAATTATATGGCATTAGGATTGGGACTCCTGGCGGTAATATTGGGAACTTTAAATGTAGTAGGCGGCTTTGTTGTCACAAACAGAATGCTTGAAATGTTCAAAAAGAAACCCAATAAATAAAATATCAACTGATGATTGGAGAATATTTTTTAGAGAGTTCTTACATTGTAGCATCTGTACTGTTTATTCTTGGGTTAAAAATGCTGAGTCATCCTGATACTGCCCGAAAAGGAAATTTATGGGCTGCATTGGGTATGACATTGGCTATTTTCACTACGATATTCTTTCATGAAGGAATCCATAACGTTCTATGGATATTTGGAGGAATCCTATTGGGCACAGTGATTGGCTGGATGATGGCAGTAAAGGTACAGATGACTGCCATGCCTCAAATGGTTTCTTTTTTTAATGGAATGGGGGGAGGCTGTGCTGCTTTGATTTCGTTGAGGGAATTTCCAAACATCGAAGCATCCGGAAGCATGATGAATGGAGAATCGTTGATCATACTCTTAGGCTTAATGATAGGAACTGTTTCATTCAGTGGAAGCATGATCGCATTGGGTAAGCTAAATGGTAATATCAAGGACATCAGGGTTCCCTTTATGCAGTATATCAACACGCTAGTACTACTTTCCTTAGTGAGCCTTGCTGTATATATCATGATGCAGACTACTCCAGTTAATACACTCCTCTATGGATTGTTTGCACTTGCGCTTGTATACGGGTTCTTATTTGTAATGCCTATTGGTGGCGCCGATATGCCTGTGGTAATATCCCTGCTGAACTCTTTTACAGGTGTAGCAGCAGCTTGCGGTGGTTTCCTTTATAACAACCAGGCTATGATTACAGGGGGGATTCTGGTAGGATCTGCAGGTGCGATCTTGACGATTTTGATGTGCAAGGCTATGAATCGTTCCTTAGTCAACGTTCTACTGGGAGCTTTTGGTGGTGGAGGTACTGCAGTTGATAAAGAACGAGGATCTGTTAAAGAGATCACTATTACGGACGCGGCTATATTACTAAGTTATTCTCATAAGGTAATAATAGTTCCTGGTTATGGTTTGGCTGTTGCCAAGGCGCAGCATAGTTGTCATGAGTTGGAAAAATTATTGGAAAAGAAAGGTGTAGAGGTAAAATATGCTATCCATCCTGTAGCGGGTAGAATGCCCGGGCATATGAACGTACTGTTGGCTGAAGCGGATGTTCCCTATCCTAAATTAGCAGAAATGGAGGAAGCGAACCCGCAAATGGCAACGACAGATGTAGCAATCGTGATAGGAGCGAATGATGTTGTGAATCCTGCTGCTGAAACGGATCCTTCAAGCCCTATTTATGGAATGCAGATCATTAAGGTGCTGGATGCTAAGAATATAATCGTTATGAAAAGAAGTATGGGGAAAGGATATGCAGGTATAGAAAACGAGCTTTTCTTTCATGACAAAACGCGGATGCTGTTCGGTGATGCCAAGGATTCCTTGCAAAGTCTTGTGAATGAGGTGAGGAGTATCTAGTCCAGAATTTGTAGGGGCTTGATTTATTAAGCCCAAAGAAAGGGTCGCATGAATGCCTGTCTGCCGGCAGGCAGGCGACCCTTGTTTATTTAATAACTATTTATGCTTCTCTAAGGGCTTTACTTGACACAAAATTTAAAATGCTAATTTTGCAATGCTAAATTTACAGTGAGTCCTTTCACTTTCCCAGCATCGTCTCTATATTCTGCTCTTCCGAAACCTCATCCCTCAGAATATGGACGAGAAGCCTGTGAGTAATGGGGTCTTTCTCCCGGGTCTCTTTCACCAGTTTGTTATACGATTCAATGACTCCCCGTTCCACCTTTAAAGCAGTCCTCAGAATTCCATCAACATCTTTACTGAGAGGGGGAAATTTGTGATGGGCTTTTTCGAGAACTTCTCTTGGAGTGGATACAGGTTTCCCTCCCAGTTCAACAATTCTTTCAGCCAGTTGAGTAGCATGTTCGAGTTCTTCTTGTACCGACTCTTTCAAAATTCCGGAAACTTGAATGGCAGAACGTCCGGAAACAACCTGGGAGGCAATCCAGTAGTAAAAAAGGGCAATCCATTCGTCTGCGACCATTCGATTTAGTTCATCGATAAGCTTTTTCACATTCCCTTCAACGATTTCCTTTCCCTTCTTTCCCATTTTCTTCTCCTTTTTTACATCGGTTAAATGGTAATTGGTGAATGGTTAAATATAACCATTTAACTATTTAATCTTTACCCAG